>DNGH01000167.1 GCA_003486285.1 Actinomycetota bacterium | reverse complement strand
CAGCGCGTCGCCCTCGCCCGCGCCCTCGCCCCGGCCCCCGCGGTGATCCTGCTGGACGAACCCTTCTCCAACCTCGACGCCCCGCAGCGCGAGAAGATCCGCCGCGAGGTGCGCAGCATCCTGGTGGAGGCCCGCACCACCGCGGTGTTCGTCACCCACGACCAGGCGGAGGCGCTTGCCATCAGCGACGTGCTGGCGGTGATGCGCGCCGGCCGGGTGATCCAGACCGCGCCACCCCACGACCTCTATCGCCATCCGGCCGATCGCTGGGTGGCGCAGTTCCTCGGAGAGGGGGCCTTTGTCGAAGGAACCGTGAAGGATGGAATCGTCACGACCCCGCTGGGGCGCTTCCCCACCGATGCCACCACCACAGGAAAGGTCGACGTGCTGATCCGCCCCGAGCAGGTCCGCATCACGGCCGACACCGGTGGCAGCGCCCTGGTGGTCGAGCACGAGTACTACGGGCACGACCAGTTGATCACCCTCCACGTGGCCGACGGCCGGCGCCTCCTCGCCCGCAACGGACCGCACCCGATCTTTCGTACCGGCGATCGGGTGCGCTACGAGATCGGCGAGGTTGTGGTGCTGCAAAAGAAAGCCGACAGCTGACAGCTGACGGCTGAGAGTCGCGCCTCAGGAATCCTTGGACCATCTTTGTGGAGCCGTGACTCCAGACGAGGATTGGCGCGGCCGGTGGGGGGAAGCCACCGGCCGTGCCCGTCGAAGTCGCCCTAGCCGGGCGGCATTGAGTCGGAACGCTCCTCGACCCGCATCTGGCCGGTCGGGGTATCGACAGTCCGCGCCGTCACCACGCTGCGACTCGTCGTGCCCATGAAGAGCAGTATCAGTCCCACCAGAGCCGCCAGGATGCCCACGACCAGCAAGATGACGCCGGCCGTGTGAATGTTGAACCCCTCCGTCGTCACTACGACGGCGAACCTCAAGATCGCGCCCACAACTGCCAGCACGATGCCAAGTACCAATAGACCCATGTCAGACGTTCTCTTCATCTCGACTCCAATCCTGGCTCCTCCATTCGGAGCCTCACGGGCCGATCCGGCTGCTGCCGGTGCCCTGTTGGGTGGAATTCAGCTTCCCCGCTAGCAACCCCCTCCGGGGGATGGAATCCATATTGATCTTACCACCCGGGTCTAGCGACGCCCGAGTGGCAGAGCGAGGCTGGTCCGTGGCCTCATCTGAATAGAGCGAGCCGTGCCGTTCGGGAACCCCGAAACCTACTCGGGCTTCTTGTGTTGCTCGTGCTCGTCGGTGCGCCGCTTCTCGGCGGCGTCGTGCTCGCTGCTGCGGCGGCCCTCGGCCTCGTCATGCTCGGCAAGACGCCGCACTTCGGCGTCGGCGCGATCCTGGAGACGCTGCTTCTCCGACTCGTCTGGTTCTCGATCGTTCCCCGTCATGGCGCGCTCCGATACCTAGCCGGCTCCGAGTCTGTCACACCTCGGCCGTATACCCGGCCGCCGGGGTGGCCGGGACCGCCGGGTGCTCCCGCCGCAGCGACCACGCCGCCGAGCCGTAGGCGCCGAGGCCGATTAGCAGTGCCGTGAGATAGAGGAGTAGTGCGATCAGCGGCAGCAGCCACATCGCGCCGCGCCACACGATCGTTCCCACCACCAGGGCCGCTCCCATTCCCCCGCGACCGCGGAGCAGGCGCTTCCCCGCCGCCGTGACCGCCGGCAACGGCCCGAGGAACAGGGCGCTCACCCACGCCAACAGGAGCACCAGGGCCACCGGGATCCCCACCAGGGTGAGGAACAAGGGCAGCACCAGGACCGGCGGCAGCAGCAGGATGCCGAGGCCGATCAGCGCAGAGCGGCCGGGGCGCTGCTCGGCCGCAGTCGTGGCCCGGCCGGACCATCCCCGGAAGATCCACGCCACCAGCAGGCCCGCCACCACGAACCCGAGAGTGCTGAAGACGACGAACAGCCGTGACGCCACCTTGGCCCACACCGGGGTGATCACGTCGCGCCGGGTGAGCCGCCCGTTGATCGCCGCCGCGGGATCCACCCGCGCCTCCGACGAGGCCTTGTAGAGGACATCGCCGCCGATCACCGCCTCGTCGTCCAGGGCGAGTCGGCCGGTGCGGGCGAACACATCGCGCGCCACGGGACCGTCGATCGTCATCCGCAGCACCTGGGCGCGCACATCGCGCCCCACCGCACCCCCGAGGGAGATCGACCCGGCGATCGCATAGACGTCGCGTCCCACCGAACCTTCGACGGCGCCCTCGGCCGCAACCACCGCCAGGTCGTCACCGACCGATCCGGTCACCTCGAGATCCACCGCGGCCAATCGCACCGAACCCGTCACCTCACCACCGATGCGCGCCGGTCCCCCGACCAGGCCGAGGACGTCGCCCTCCACCCGGCCGACGATGATGAGGTTCCCGGTGATCACGAAGAGATCACCCTGGATCACCCCCTCGATGACCACGTGATCGCCAAACGCGTAGAGGTCCTCGGTGACGACATCGTCGGCGAGGACGATCACCCGCGACGAGATGCGGAGGCCGGCCACCATCAGCGGCAGCGCGACGAACAGGGCGATGAAGGTGACGCCGAACAGGCCGCGGGGGCGGTTCACGCCCAGGAGGATACGGTGAGTCGGATCAGGCGGTGCAGGGCAGCCGACACGGGCTCACGACAAGCCCAGCACGGTGAGCAGGGCGGCATCCACCCCCCACAGTTCCTCCGGGGTGAGCCGTCCCTTCGAGCAGAGCATTCGCTAGGTTGCCCTGCGTGTGATCGAGCCGACCTTCGGTTGCATCGGGATAGCCGGCTGGGACCGGGTCGACCATGGAGGTGATTTGCAGTGGCTGAGAAGAAACCCGCCAAGAAGGTGGCGCAACCTTCCGCCAAGGGCACCGGAGGAAAACCGTCCGAGGGATTCACCGCCGAGGAACGAGCCGCGATGCGGGAGCGCGCCCAGGAGTTGAAGGCCGCGACGCGGCGCGGAGCGAGCAAGGCGGACGGCGAGAGCGACCTGCTCGCCAAGATCGCCGAGATGCCGCCGGCGGATCGCACCATGGCCAAACGCATCCATGCCATCGTCAAAGCCAATGCGCCGACCCTCGCGGCGAAGACGTGGTACGGGATGCCCGCCTACGCCAAGGACGGCGACGTCGTCTGCTTCTTCCAGAGCGCCCACAAGTTCAAGGCGCGATACGCCACGTTTGGCTTCACCGACAAGGCGAACCTCGATGAAGGCACCATGTGGCCGACGGGCTTTGCGCTGAAGAAGCTGAGTGCCGCCGACGAAGCGCGGATCACCAAGCTGGTGAAAAAGGCGGTGGGGTGAGCGGCTGAGCCTCTCCCGCCCGCATCAGGTGCGCCGATTTCCCGCCACCGTATCCTCAGGGCATGACTCGCCGAGGTCGCCTCGCCGCCGTGGTGGTTCTGATCGGTGCGTGTGGAACCGACCCGCAACCCACGGGCAACACCGGCTGCCTGGAACCACCCGCCAGCGAGCTCTCTGCGGAGTCGAGGCTCGTGCTCGCTCTCGATCCCAACCCGACGCCGGCCGGACAAGAGGCGACGCTGTCGCTGTCTCTAACCGAGGCCGAGATCACGCGCCGCATCGCAGAGGGACTGCCTGCCGACGTCGTAGGGGGAGCAGGCGCCGCCTGGCAGTGCTGGGACGGCTCGAGGTGGGTCGATACGCATCAGATCGTCCGAGGGTTCGCCGGCGAGCCGAGAACTCTGGCCGTCGCGCCCGGTCAGACGACCACCATCCCTGCGATCGGCCTCCGCCTCCCCAACTCGTACCAGATCCTGATTCCAGACGTCCCACCGGGTCTTTACCGAATCGAGGACACGATGACCGGTATCTCAGGTTTCGTCATCGTCGAGGTGCGCTAGCGGTCCCCTCGGCCAGCGTGCGGATTGTCACCCGGGCAACAGGGGAACGATCGTGGTCACACCGGGGATAGGAAGGGTCGCAGTGACCGGGTCGTTGACAACCGCGATATCGACGAGGACCGCAGGCAGGTAGCGATATTGGCCGCCCCTGAACTCGACGAGGCTTAGGACAACTCGGATCGGCGACGCGTGGATCAGCTTGACGAACACCGGTCCTTCGGCAACGTGAACCCGTTCCACCTCCGCCCCGTACTCGGTGCTGTAGATCACGAGGTCGGTCGTCGTCTGAGCCGCACCCGTGACCGTGTACGCGATAAGGGTCGTCCCCGGAAGGGTGGTGACGCTGCCGAAGCACACGCCGTCATCGTCCGGGCAGGGGGTGCCAGGAGGAGCGGGATTGGTGGGCCACTCCGATGGCCAGTCCACCGGAGGAGTGTCGTCGAAGTCCCATGTCTCGAGCCAACCCGAGGCATCGTCCTGGACTGCGATGATGAGACGGTGGGTGGCCTCTTGCCATCCGATCCCGGTGATCCTGCTGCCCTCATCGAAGCGGCCTATCCCACCCCCACCATCGTCTCGACCGGCCGGAGCCAGGCCCACTCGTTCAGGCAACACGTCGGGCGCGAACTTGTAGATCGGAGTCGCACGCGGGGCCGAGTCCGAGTTGAAGAGCCCGATCATCGGGACCTGGTAGAGCGTGATCTTGCCGACCTGGTGGTTGAAACCGTTCGGGTCCGTCCTGAGGACCTGTTGGAGGGTTCCGTCGGGGTGCGCTCGCCACATCCGGTAGCCACCACCACCCTCGAGTGTCGGCCACCGATCGGGGAAAAGGTCCGGGTCGGGTGTGACCAGGACAATGGCACCGGACTCATCGGAAAACGCCGCCTCAACAGGTGTAGTGACCGGTTGCGACACGACAACGCCGTCGCGAACCACCTGAACACCCTGTGCATTCGAGACCAGGAAATCGCCCGTGCGGAGCGACCAGCCGGCGGAGACTCGCGGTTCTTCAGGAAGTTCTCGAAGAGTCGTAGTCGTCGGCGCCGGGAGGGTGGTCGTGGACGGTGCTCCCGTCGTGGCTACGGGCAACGTCGAACTCGTCGAGTCTGAAGCGCCGATGGTCCTCGACGACGTGCCCCCTGTACACGCTCCCGCAACGGCCAGGAGGCCGACCAACCAAGAGACGCGACAGCGCACCAGAGCATCGTATGACCGTCTGCGGAACCCTGTGCAGGGCCAACGACCCCGGACAGCGTCGTCCCCTCAGCCAGCGTGCGCAAGTGTCATCAAAGGTCCGGGCTGGCGTCGGACTCGATGCTGAAGGAGGGTGGGAGAGGAGGACCGGCGGAGAGGTGTCTGGGGATTGCATGGAGGAGCCCGTCCGCGCTGCACACCGCCTCGGGGTGGGGATTGCAGCCACGTCGCACGAAGAAGGTCTGGTACATGACCTCCATCTGGAACGGATAGTCGGCGTCGTCAGGGAAGAAGAACGGGGGGGCGAGATCGAGGGCAGGCAGTCCGTTGACGAGATGGGCGCGAATTCCGTTTTGGATGATCTCGTGAGCTTCGGGCCCGAGGGCTTCGAGGAGACCGTCGTACACATCGGTCCATACCAGCCACTCTCCGGCCGGTAGCAGCAGCAGGTCACCCTGCCACGTGGGCGAGTCATACCTCTCAACCGTCGTCCAGATGTGGGTGTTGCCAACCGGGTAGACCGTAGGTCCGAGCTGCGCCGCCACGAGGACGGAGATCCCTTCGATCTGTTCGGGTCCCTCGAGGCCAGAGACGCGATAACGGCGACCGTCGGGAAGTGCACCCTCGACTGTGTATGTCGGGGTAGTGGTTGTCGTGGGCGCGGCGGTCGTCGCTGAGGAGACCGCGGTCGTCGCAATGGTGGTCGTGGTCGTTGCCGTAACCAGTGAACTGCAGGCGCTGGCCACAGCGATTGCGGGGGCGA
>DNGH01000004.1 GCA_003486285.1 Actinomycetota bacterium | reverse complement strand
CGCGGTTGGGGTCGTAGGCGGGCGACGACACGTAGGCGAGCACGGCTCCGGTGGCGACGTCGATGACGACCACGGCGCCGGTCTTGTCGGTGATGGCGGTTCGCGCCGCCCGTTGCAGAGGATCCAGGACGGTGAGGATCACGTCGTGGGGTTGGCGTCCGGATCCGCCGCCGAGCCCGAGCAGCCAGTCGGTGATCGAGTGGTCGTCGCGCAGGCGCAGGTCGGCGAAGCGGGACTCCTCCAGGCCGCGCCGCCCCGACTCGGCGGCGTACCCGACCAGTTGGGCGTAGACGATCCCTTCGGGATAGGTCCGGTCGCCATCGGCGGCATCGGCGGCGACCACGACGCCGTCTGCGGTGATGATCTGGCCGGCGCCGGGGAGGTAGTCGCCTTGCTGGGCGCGCCCGTTGCGCGGATCGGTGCGGTAGCGAGTGGCGGCGTCGGTGGCGATCCAGGTGAGCCAGACCCCGGAGAAGGCGAGCAGCCCCGCAAGGGTGAGTGCGATGCGGCGCAGCCCGGTCCTCATGTCCGCTCCTCATGGGCCACCCGGGCGAGCAGGGCGACGAGGACGAAGTTGGCGAGCAGCGAAGAGCCGCCGTACGAGACGAACGGCAGCGTGATGCCGGTGAGGGGGAGCAGGCGCAGCACCCCTCCCACGATGAGCAGGGTCTGGACCCCGAGGGCGATCGTCAGTCCGGCGGCGAGGAGCGAGCGAAAGGCGTCGCCGGCGCGCAGCGCGATTCCGAACCCGACCGTGACCAGGAGCGCATAGGCAGCCAGAAGAGCCAACCCCCCGGCGAGGCCGGTCTCTTCGACGATGGCGATGAACACGTAGTCGGTGGCCGCGGCGGGGATCAGCCAGGGGGAGCCGTTGCCCAGCCCCGTCCCCACCAATCCGGCTTCGGCGAGAGCGAAGACGCCCTGGGCCACCTGGTACCCGCTTCCGGAGTAGTCGCTGAAGGGGTGCAGCCATCCGGCGACGCGGACCGCCACATGGGAGAAGGCATTGGCTGCGGCGACCGCACCGGCTCCGGCGAGCAGGCCGCCGGCAACGAGATACGTGGCGCGCCCGGTGGCGGCGTAGAGCAGCGCCACGAAGACGATGAAGAGCAGCAGGGAGGCTCCCAGGTCGCGCTGGTACACCAGGACCAGGAATGCGAGTGCGAAGGCGAGCAGGACCGGGAGCAACTGGCGGGGCTCCGGGAGCCGTAGGGACCCCAGCGTGCGCGGCATCTCCGCCAGGGCGCGCCTGCGGTCGGCGAGGTAGGACGCCAGGAAGATCACGATGAGCACCTTGGCGCCCTCGCCGGGCTGGAAGGAGATCGCCCGATCCCCGATGGCGAGCCGCACCCACAGCCGCGAACCATTGACGGTCGCCCCGCCCACCGGGAGGCGGCTCGGTAGCAGCGGCATGAGGAGCAGTGCCAGGGCGCCGAGCAGGAACAGGTAGCGGAACCGGCGCAGTGCCTCGATGCCGCGGCGGCGCAGCAGCCAGATGGTGAGCATCCCGATCAGTCCGGCGAAAAGCAACCACCAGCGCTGCGTCCGGCCCAGGTCGGCATCGATGCGAAAGACCTCGACCGCGCCGACCGCGGTGATCAGGGCGACGAGCGGCAGCAGCAGGCGGCTGGTGGCCGGCGCCCACCGCCGGAAGGCGGCGAGCATCCCGCCGAATGCCGCCAGGTGCGTGACCCCTGCGGCCACCACGTCGAAACCGATGGTGCCCCGGGTGGTGGCGGTGACGAGAGCGGTGCCGCCGGCTGCGATCAGGGACGCCAGGCCAACCAGGAGCGTCTCGGTACGGCGCGTCACCCGGCGTCCACGACGACCGCACTGATGTTGTCGACGCCACCGGCAGCGTTGGCGGCGGCGATCAGTGCCTCGGCCGCATCTCCCGGGTCGGTTGCGCCCGCCATTGCGGCCAGGATGGCGGCATCGTCGATCATCGTGGTGATGCCGTCAGAGCAGATCAGGACGCGATCTCCTGCTGCCAACTCGATGTCGAGGACCTCGACTTCGACTCCGGCCTCCAACCCGACGACCCGGGTCAAGACGCTGCGATAGGGATGCACCTCGGCCTCGGCTGCCGTCATCCGCCCCGATGCCAGCATCTCGCTGACGAAGGAGTGATCCGTGGTCACCTGGGTGAGCAGGCCGTCGCGCAGCAGGTAGGCACGACTGTCGCCGACGTGGCCGATCTGGAGATGACCGTCCTCATGGAAAATCCCCAGGGTCAGCGTCGTCCCCATCCCCTTGAGCCGGGGTCGGCGCGATGCCGCCTCGATCACGGCGAGGTTGGCGGCCTCGATGCGGATCGCCACCTCGGCCGAGACTGCGGCGACGCTGGCGATCGCTGTGGCGCTGGCGATCTCGCCTCCGGCGGCGCCACCCATGCCATCGGCGACGGCGGCGACCAGGTGTTCGCCGCTGCGGTCGCTCCCGGCATCGGGCAGGACCGAATCCTCGTTCTGCTGGCGCACCCGTCCGACATCGGTGCGGGTGGCCCAGGTGTAGTTCATCGGACCTCCATGATGGTCTGTCCGATGCGAATCACGTCACCGCGGTCGAGGGCGCGTCGTCCCACGACGGGGATCCCGTTGACGGCGGTGCCGTTGGTGGATCCGAGGTCTTCGATCACCAGGCGATTCTCCAATCGGTCGAACCGCACGTGCCGGTCCGAGATGAAGGGATCGTCGAAGGACACGTCGGCCTCGGCGCCACGTCCCACCAGGATCGGCTGCTCCACGACGATCACCCGCCCCGCCATCGCCGCGGGCTCGGTGAGGAAGAGCGCCGGCAGCGACTGCCGGTCGGGTGTGACCACTCCCGTACTCAGGTGGGACCGCACTGCGCGCACCACCACCCACAGGAAGCCGTACAGGACCGCGACGAACAGCACCTTTAGAAGATTGACCAACAACGGAGACATCAGGGGCGCCCGATCACGAACTCGGTACGCCCCAGGGTGAGCAGGTCTCCCTCGACCACCGGGGTCGGGCCGTGGACGCGCTCGCCGTTGAGGAAGGTGCCGTTGGACGACTCGAGGTCACCCACCCAGGCGGAGCCCGCCTCCCTCCAGAGCACCGCGTGGGTGCGGGACACGTCCTCGTTGGCGACCTGCACGTCGCTACTCGAGCCGCGTCCGAGCACGGCGCGATTGATGGCGACCTCCAGCGAACCCTCGGGACCCGCCACCGGGCGGAGCCTGGCCCACACCGGCTGCGGGCCCTTCTCGACTCCGGTCGAGATGGCGACATCGGAGGGGCGCCGGGCCGAGTCGACGCGCACCGTCGCCCGCGCCGGTCCCTCGAGGCGCCAGCCGCGCTCCAATGTGGTCTCCTCCACGAACGCGGCGAGTTCCTGGGCGACCGTCTCGAGCACCTCGGCATCTACGGGCTCGCCACCCATCACCACGTTGTAGACGTTGGGGACCCCCCAGCCGCCGGGGGTCTCCCAGATGGCGAGGTCGGCCTCGCGCACCAGCAGCGCGCCGAGCTCGACGGGATGGATGCGGCCCCGGAAGAGGCGCGCCGCCAAACCGTCCACCAAGCGCTCCAGCCGGCGCTCGATTCCACGCGCGAGTCCCATGGCGAGCAGGGTACCGCCCGCCCCGGAGTGATCGAATGGCCCCGTGGTACGATTTCCGGCCCTCGGGGGCGAGTGGCGGAACTGGCAGACGCGCAGGATTCAGGTTCCTGTGGGCTAACGCTCTTGGGGGTTCGACTCCCCCCTCGCCCACCCGGTGTCATATTCCCCCGCCGCCCGGAGGAAGCGACGGCGTCGCACGCTCGTCGTCCTCACAGTGGTCGGGGTCGTCCTCGGCGTTGCCTACGGCGTGATCCAAGCCCAGGGCGAGCGGGAGACGGCCCGGGCCTACCTCGACATCGCCTATGAGACAATCGACACCGCCGCCGAGATCAGCGCGGCGCTGTCGACGCTGGTGGCCGACATCGAGGACTACAACCGGGCGACGCTCGTCGAGCGCTTGGGGCAGATGGAGGCCTCTGCCGAAGAGATCGTTGCCCGTCTCATCGACCTCGAGGCGCCCCCGTCCTTGACGGAGGCCTCGATGTTCCTCCGCATCGCCGCGGGGGCGTGGCGATCCGGGATGAGCGACACGCGCGCCGGGCTACTGGCTCTCTCCGCCAATCCGCTCGATGAGGCCGGGCTGACCACGCTCACCCAAGGCCTGATCGACCTCCGCGTGGGCGATCGCGCCTACGGCGGGTTTCTGTCGTCTCTCGGCGACATCGACACCACGCTGCAGGGCGGTTCGTTCCCGTCGATCGCCCTGGTGCCCGCCGAGGACGAAGCGCTCTACGAGCCGCGCGATCTGGCGCGTCGCATGTTCCTGTCGGGATCCATCGCCCCCGTCGACGACGTCGCCGTGTCCGATCTGAAGCTCGAGCCCGGGGCCGTCGGGGTGCGCGACGGGCTCCCCGTCCTCGCGCTCACCGCCAGCCAATCGGCCCAGGTGGTGATCACCAACCGCGGCAACGTGGACGTGACCGGGATCACCGTGCGGCTTCGCCTGAGGTCCAACGACGGGGAGCGCTACGACGCCGAGCAGGAGGTGCCCGGCCTGGAGGCGACGACCAGCACCCTGCTCATCTTTGCCGAGCTTCCGGTGTCGGCCGGCTCGACCTACGAGATCACCGTCTCCCTGGGCCGTCCCGACGATGATGAGGAGAACGACTCGCAGAAGTTCCTCTTCATCGTGAACCCGGGCGGATGAAATGGTGAGCGGCATCCTGGCGGTGGTTGCGATAGCCATCGCGGTCATGGCGATGTATCTGGTGTCGCAGGAGCGGCGGCGCTTCGCGGCCTTGCCGCGTGACACCAATGTGCTCGATCAGATCCGCCGGCTCGATGAGGACCTGGCCCTGATCGAGGCGGCAGTGGCCCGGATCCATCCGGTGCTCAAGTCGCTCACCGATCGGATGCCGGGTGCGATCCGCTACGCCGCGGTGGTGACCTTCGATGCCAACGACGAGCGCACCGGGCACATGTCGCGCGCCATCGCCCTGCTCAACGAGCGGCGCGACGGCCTGGTGATCACCCTGCTCCACGGCCCGCGCCAGTCGCTGTTCTTCACCAAGATGATCCGCGACGGCAAGGGGATCGAGCCGCTGTCGGTGGAGGAAGAGACCGCGGTGGAGCGGGCCTTGGGGGGAACGTAAGAAGTCCCCAGTCGCCAGTCCCCA
>DNGH01000104.1 GCA_003486285.1 Actinomycetota bacterium | reverse complement strand
GCCGGCAAGAGCACGACGCTGCGGGCGATCAGTGGTCTGCTCGACGTCCACCGCGGCGATCTCACCAAGGGCCAGATCACCCTCGACGACGACCGCATCGACGATCTGCCTCCGGCCAAGGTGGTGAAGCTCGGAGTGAGCCAGGCCCTCGAGGGGCGGCGCATCCTCGCCGAGCTCACGGTCGAGGAGAACCTCCGCCTCGGCGCCCATACCGCCCGCCGGACGATGCACCCCAACTTGACCCGGGTGTACGACCTCTTTCCGCAGCTGAAGGAGCGCCCGAAGTTCACCGCCGGCTACCTGAGCGGCGGGCAGCAGCAGATGCTGGCCATCGGACGCGCCCTGATGTCGAGCCCGCGCTTCCTGCTGCTCGACGAGCCCAGCCTGGGGCTGGCCCCGCTGCTGGTGCAGCAGATCCGTGACATCATCGTCGAGATCAACCGTCAGGGCACCGGGGTGTTGCTGGTCGAGCAGAACGCAGCGATGGCGCTGTCGATAGCACACCACGGCTACATCATGGAGACCGGGAAGATCGTCATGGACAAGCCCGCTACCGAGCTGCTCGAGGACGAGGACGTGCGGGAGTTCTACCTGGGGCTCTCCACCGAGGGCACCAAGTCGTTCGCCCAGGTCAAGCACTACCGCCGCAAGAAGCGGTGGCTGTCATGAGAGCGCAGCTGCTGCACGAGATCCTTCCGGCGGCGGTGCCCGACGGCACCCCGCTGCTGGAGATCCACGACATCCATCTCTCGTTCGCCGGGGTCAAGGCGATCGATGGCGTATCGCTCACGGTGCGCCGCGGTGAGGTGTTTGCCGTCATCGGGCCGAACGGCGCCGGCAAGACCTCGATCTTCAACTGCATCAGCGGCGTATATCGCCCCCAGCGCGGTTCGCTCAGCTTCGAGGGACACGACCTGCTCGGGATGCGCCCCGACCGCGTCGCCGACCTCGGGGTGGCCCGCACCTTCCAGAACATCGAATTGTTCCCCCAGTTGACCGTCCTCGACAACCTGATGCTGGGACGCCACCAGCACCTGCGCTACGGCACTCCGGCGGCGATGGTGCGCATCGGCAAGGCGGCGCGCGAAGAAGCCCGCAACCGCGCGGTGGTGGAGGGCATCGTCGAGTTCCTCGACATCCAGCAACACCGCAAGTCGTTCGTGGCGATGCTCCCCTACGGCATCCAGAAGCGGGTGGAGCTGGGACGGGCCCTCGCCATGGCACCCCGGTTGCTGCTCCTCGACGAGCCCACCTCGGGGATGAATCTCGAGGAGACCGAGGACATGGCCCGGTTCATCACCGACATCCGCCGGGAGTTGGGGATCGGGATCCTGCTGGTAGATCACGACATGCACCTCGTGATGGATCTCGCGGACACCGTTCTCGCCATCGACTTCGGGCGGCCGATCGCCGTCGGGAAGCCCCGTGAGATCCAGAGCAACCAGGACGTGATCCGGGCCTATCTGGGCCAGGAGCACGCCGTGGCCGACCCCGGAGGTAGCGCATGACCACGACCCTGCCCCAGACCGGCACGGTCTCGCCTGCGACCCGGCTGCGGGACTTCGCAGCTCGCACGCCGGATACGATCGCGCTGCGGGAGAAGAGCCGGGGAATCTGGCGGGAGTTCACCTGGGCCCAGTTCTGGGATCAGGCTGAGACCTTCGCCCACGCCCTTCTTGCCAGCGACATCGACCGGGGCGACCGCGTCGCCATCCATTCGGACAATCGCCCCGAGTGGCTCTTCACCGATCTCGGCTCGATCGCCGGCGGCGCCGCCTGCATGGGCCTCTATCCGACCAATCCCACCGCCGAGGTCGAGTACCTGCTCGACAACTCCGGATCGCGACTGCTCATCGTCGAGGACGAGGAGCAGGCCGACAAGGTGCTGGCGATACCCACGTCGGACCTGCCGATGCTGGAGAAGATCATCTACCTGGAGCACCGCGGTGTCGATGCCTACGACGATCCCCGCCTGATGTCGTGGGATGCCTTCATGGAGCTGGGACGGGCGCACCGGTCCGCCCACCCGGATGCGGTTGCGGAGCGCATGGCGGGGGCCAAGCCCGAGGACCTCGCCTACCTGGTCTACACCTCCGGGACGACAGGCCCGCCGAAGGGGTCGATGATCACTCTCGCCAACCTGGACTACGCCACCCGGGAGATCGCCGGCGACCAGGGGATCGTGCAGCCCGGCCCCGGGCCCGACGACCTCATCGTCTCGTACCTGCCGCTGTGCCACATCTACGAAAAGCTGTTCTCGGTGGTGTTCAACACCGGGGCCGGGGTCCCGATCCACTTCGGGGAGTCGCTCGACACCCTGGTCACCGACATGCGCGACGTGCAGCCCACGATCGTGCAAGGGGTGCCGCGGATCTGGGAACGGATCCATGCCGCCATCCAGGTGCGGCTCGCCTCGGCGTCGCGCCTCAAGCGGATCAACGCCGCCATCTGGATGACGTCAGCCAGCTACGTGGGCAACACGCTGGCGCGCCGGGAGGGCCGGCACACCGCTGTGAGCCGTGGGCTGACCGCCATCGGCAACCTCTTTCTGTTCCGCTCACTCAAGGACCGGGTCGGCCTGCGCCGGGTCCGCTACGGCGTGTCGGCGGCGGCGCCGATCGCCCCCGAAATCCTGCAGTTCTTCATGTCGATCGGGGTCCCGCTGCATGAGGCCTACGGGATGACCGAGAACTGCGGTGTGGCCACCACCAATCGTCCCGGCCGCATCAAGCTCGGCACCGTCGGCGAGCCCTATCCCGGCGTCGAGCTCCGGCTTGACGCCGAGACGGGCGAGATCCTCACCCGCCACCCGGCGGTGTTCGCCGGTTACTGGAGCATGCCGGAGGCGACGGAGCGGACCATCGACCCCGAGGGCTGGCTGCACACCGGCGACGTCGGGGAGTGGGTGGATGGCACCCACGTCAAGATCATCGACCGGATCAAGGACATCATCATCACCAGCGGCGGCAAGAACGTTTCGCCTTCCGAGATCGAGAACACGCTGAAGACGTCGCCGTTCATCAAAGAGGCGATCATCATCGGCGACCGCCGCAAGTTCCTCGCCGCGCTCATCGGCATCGACTTCGAGGTGGTGAGCGAGTGGGCGCAGCGGCACAAGCTCCCGCACACCACCTACCGCGACCTTTCCGAGAAGCCTGAGGTGGTGACGCTCGTGCAGAAGGCGGTCGACGCCGCCAACCAGAAGTTCGCCCGGGTCGAGCAGATCAAGGCGTTCCGTCTGCTCACCAAGGAGCTGGACCACGAGGAAGGGGAGCTGACCGCCACCCAGAAGGTCAAGCGGTCGGTGGTAGAGAAGAAGTTCTCCGACATGATCGAGTCGATGTACCGATGACGCAGTTCCTCCAGGCCCTGGTGAATGGTGTCTCCCTCGCCGGCATCTACGCGCTCGTCGCCCTCGGCTTCGTGATCATCTACAAGTCGACGCAGGTGCTGAACTTCGCCCAGCCGGCGCTGCTCCTGCTCGGCGGCTACTGGGTGGTTTACGTCGCCACGATCTTGGGGTGGCCCTTCTGGATCGCGATCCTGGTCGGCGCTGGCCTGGCGGCTCTCACCGGGGTGATCGTGGAGCGCACCACGCTGCGCCCGATGGTCGGCAAGCCGGTCTTCGCGGTCGCCATCCTCACCATCGGCCTGAACACCGTGATCACGGTCGTCGCACTGGACCTCATGGGTGTCGAGATCAGGCAGATGGGCGACCCGTGGGGTCTGAAGTTCGTCAAGTTCGCCGGGCTCAACATCGCGCACCGCCAGATCGCCGTGATCGTGACGGTGGTCCTGCTGGTCGGCATGCTTCTGGCCTTCTTCAAGTACTCGCGGATGGGCCTGGCGATGCGGGCGACAGCGTTCGACCAGGAGGTGGCGCTCACCCAGGGGGTCTCGGTTAGCACCGTGTTTGCGATGTCGTGGGGCATCGCCGCGGTCCTGGCCATGTTCGGCGGGGTCTTCCTCGGGTCGGGGGTCGGCTTCGATCGATCGGCCGCGGTGGTGGCCCTGAAGGCGTTGCCCGTGGTGGTGGTGGGCGGTCTCGACTCGATCGCCGGGGCGATCGTCGGCGCCCTGATGGTTGCCATCGCCGAGACGCTCGCCGCCACCTATCAGCCGCAGTACGCCACCTTCCTCGGCAGGGGCTTCTCGCAGTTGGTGCCCTACCTGGTGATGTTCCTCGTGCTCCTGTTCCGTCCCTACGGCTTGTTCGGCACCAAGGAGATCGAGCGGGTATGAGGCTCCGCCCCGGTCTCGTCGCCGACTACCGATCGGACGTCGCCATCTTCCGCTCGAACGTGCAGCGGTTCTGGTTCGCCGTGCTCCTGGTGGCGGTGGTGCTGCTCGGCCTCGGTGGCACGCTGCCCTTGATCCCGGGGCTGGTCGATTTCAGCCTCACCGGCGACCTCCTCCTGATCGCGGTGAGTGCGGTGTTCGCGTCGATCGGAGCGATCGGTCTCAACATCGTCACCGGCTTCGCCGGCCAGGTGTCCCTGGGACACGCCTTCTTCCTCGGCCTCGGCGCCTTCACCGGCGCGGTGCTCGGTGGGAGCGAGGTCACCAGGCAGGTCGTCGACCTGAGCACCGGTCAGTTCGTGGAGAAGACCCTCGTGGTGGGCTATCAGCTCGACCTGTCGATCTGGCTGCCGGCGGCGGGCCTGGTGGCGGCACTCGCCGGTCTGATCGTGGCCCCGGTGGCCTTCCGACTCCGCGGCCTGTACCTCGCCTTCGTCACCCTCGGCCTGGTGTTCATCGGAGACCACCTGTTCCGCGAGGCCTCGATCCTCACCGGCGGTGTCGGAGTCGGGCGTCCGACCGGGGTGCCTTCGCTGTTCGGGTTCCGGTTCGACCAGGATGGAGAGTTCTTCGGGATCTTCCTGGAGAAGGAACAGAAGCTGTTCTTCCTGGGGCTGGTCCTGCTCATCGTGCTGGGTTTCGTCGCCAAGAACCTGGCGCGGTCCCGAGTGGGGCGGGCCCTGGCTGCGATCCGCGACCGCGACATCGCCGCCGAGATGATGGGGATCCCCCTGGCCCGCTACAAGATGATCGCGTTCGTGGTCTCGTCGTTCTATGCCGGCGTCGCCGGAGCCCTGCTCTACTCGGCGATCGGCCACCTCGAGCCGGGAACCTTCAACCTGCTGCTGTCCATCGAGTTCATCGCCATGGTGCTGATCGGCGGAGTGTCCACGGTGTCCGGTTCGATCATGGGGGCGGTGTTCATCACTTTCCTTCCCAAGATGGTCAAGTGGCTCGCCGGGATCACGGTGTTCGGCCTCGATCCGTTCTTCTTCATCTCCGACTCGCCTGCCGGCGGTTTTGTCAACCTTCCGCAGATGGAACTGATCCTTTTCGGCGGCCTGATCGTGGTTTTCCTCATCCTGGAGCCGCTGGGCCTCTACGGGATCTGGATTCGCATCCGCAACTACTGGAAGGCCTGGCCCTTCAGCTATTAGGCATTAGGCATTAGGCACTAGGCACTAGGCACTAGGACAAAAGGAATGTTCTGGGCGGGTCCCGCCGGACGGCCTTGCCGCACCACAAGTAACCGGTAACCGGTAAGGGGTAACTCACGTGGAAAAGCATGGCTGACCTACGCGACCCACGGCGGTTCGATAGTGTGGTGGCTTCACCGGTCCCACCTGGGGCCGGGGATTCAGATCGCAACACCAGGGAGGAACACAGGATGAAGAACCGGCGGCTCGCTATCTCGAGCCTCCTGGTCGTGCTTGCTTTGGTAGCCGTGGCTTGTGGCGACGATGATGCCGCAACCACGACCACTGCTGCATCGACCACCACGGCTGCCACGGCCACGACTACGGCGACGACGACGTTGCCGCCCCCGCCCGAGGTCGCCCGCGACCTGGGGGTGACCCCGGCTCCGTGTGCCGAGGCCGTCAATCAGGGCAACGGCTGCATCTACCTCGGCGTGATCTCGGACCTGACCGATGGTCCGTTTGCGCCGCTCGGAGTGCCGCTGACCCAGGCCCAGGAAGACTTCTGGGCCACCGTCAATGCCGGCGGCGGCATCGACGGGTGGGACGTGGTCATCACCGCCGAGAACACCGTCGATGCTCACTACGACGCGGCTCAGACCGCCGAGGGCGCCGTGACGTTGTCCGAGCGCGTGCTCGGGTTGGCCCAGGTGCTGGGCACGCCGCAGACGCTGGGGGCCCTGCCCACCTTCGTCGACGGTGACATCGTGGCCGCTCCCGCCACCTGGTTCTCCGGGTGGGCGTTCACCGACGTCGACCAGGGCCTGATCATGGAGTCGGGCGCCCCCTACTGCTTCGAGGCGATGAACGGCATGGAGGCCCTGTACGACCTTCGTGGCGCCTTCACCTACGCACTGGTGCTGTTCCCCGGCGACTACGGCGGCGACTATGGCGCAGGCGCCAAGATCGCAGCCGCTCAGCTGGGCCTCGGTGACCCCGTCGCCGAGATCCAGCTGACCCCGGTCTCGTTCGGTGGCGACGTCGCCGCCGCGGTGGCCGAGCTGCTCGCCGCCCAGCCGGAGGTGATCGTCATGGTCACCGGTCCGACCGAGATGGCGCAGATCGCAGGTGGGTTGTTCCAGAACGGGTTCCAGACCTTCCAGATCCTCGGCGCAGGCCCGACCTGGAATGTCGCCCTGAAGGCCAACGCCGACCTGATGCCGCTGCTCGAGGCGGCCTATATCGGCACCTCGCCGTGGGCCGGATGGGACACGGACACCCCGGGTCACGCCGCGATGCGCGACGCCGCCACTGCGGCCGGGCGTGGGCCGAGCGGCTCGTACGTGGCCGGTTGGACCTGGCAGTACCCGTGGCTCTCGCTGCTCACCGAGGCGATCGCCTCCGGTGACCTGACGCGTGCCAACGTGGCGGCTTTGGCCGCCGAGCTCGACGCCATCGACTACCAGGGCATCCTGCCCGAGCGGTCGTACGTCGGGACTCCCAACGAGCACGCCGAGCGCTCCACGTTCCTCAACAAGGCCGATGCCGCTTCGTCGGACGGCCTGACTCCGCTGACCGATGCCTTCGTGGGCCAGATCGCAGCCGATTTCGATCTGGCTGCGCCCTGCTTCGTCGGGTAAGCAGCGATTGACGGATGGAGAAGGGGGG
>DNGH01000023.1 GCA_003486285.1 Actinomycetota bacterium | reverse complement strand
CCACGCGTGCCGGGAGGATCAGCCGGAAGCGGGTGGGGAGCAACGGGCGCATGAACTTGAGCAGCCGGAGGTTGCCGCGCAGCCACCACTCCCGCCATCGGCCCCAGCGGAACCCGTACAGGCGCCGCACCCCTTCGGGGAGGGTGCCGATGGCGGCGAAGGAGATGAACTTCCAGATCGGCTTGAGGTGCCACGGCACCGGGCCGCCGGCGATCAGGTCGGCCACCTCGCGGGCGACATCGGTCACCTGCAGGCGGTCGGAGTCGACCACGCCGCGGATGTACTCGGTGAGTCCGGCATAGGTGGCGGGAACCCGGTCGCGGGGGAGCAGGATCAACTCGGCGGCGACCAGATTCTCCTCGTGGAACCGCTGCTTCTCGGCGGGGGTGAGGGGTCCGACGGTGCGCTCGTAGAAGATCACCGTGCTCTCCTCGAGGCAGGCGTGCACCCACAGCAGCAACTCCGGGTCGAGGGCGTCGTACCGCTCGCCGGTGACCGGGTCGATGCCGTTGATGACAGTGTGCAATCGGTTGATCCGGTCGGCGGCGTGCTGCGCCTCCTCCCGGGTGCCAAACGGCACCACCAACTGCAGCGACAGGGTGCGCATCAGCCGGGCCCAGGGATCCCGGCGGTAGGTGGCGGTCTGGCGGGCGCCGGCAGCCACCAGGGGGTGGGCGGCGTGGAGCAACAGGGCGCGCACGCCGCCAAATAGCACGGTGAGTTCCTGGTTCAGGCGCCACGTGGCCGAGTCGGGTCCGAAGAAGCCGGTGTCCACGGCGGCGACGCTATCCGCTGTCGGGTCCTAACGGCAGTGCGCGCCCTTCACTCGGCGACGACGTCACCCTGCTGGCGCCGGCCCGCGCCTGATCAGTCCCGGCGCATCACCTCGAGCCGGGTGATGCGGCGGCCGCGGAGGCCGACGACGCGCAGGGTGAACCTCCCCTGGATCACCTCGTCGCCGAGTTGCGGCATGCGCCCGAGCAGGCCGAGGACCATGCCCGCAGCGGTGGTCCATTCCGATTCGTCGAGGCCGACGTCGATCAGTTCTGCCAGATCGGTCACTGGCAACGCCGCATCGATCATCCAGTGATTCGGCCCGAGGGGCACCACGTCGCGATCCCCGGGCTCCTCGCTGATCGAGCCCAGCATCTCTTCGGCGATGTCCTCGATCGTCACCATGCCGGCGGTGCCACCGTATTCGTCGACCACCACGGCGAAGTGGGTTCGCGAACTCTGCATGTCGGTGAGTAGGTCGAGGATCCGCTTCGACTCGGGAACCACCAGCGGCGGATCCATGAGCATCCCCACCGTGACGTGGTCCCGCCGCGTCTCGGGGATGCGCATCAGGTCGCGCACCAGCGCCACGCCGGTGATGCTCTCGACGGTGTCCTTGAACACCGGGAGGCGGCGATGTCCCGCTTCGAGAGCCAGCTCGACCGCCTCCCGCACCGGGGTGTCCTCCTCCACGGCGATGATGTCGGGGCGGGGAACCATGATTCCGTCCACCTGGCGGTCGCCGAAGCGGAAGGCCCGCTCGATCAGTTCCAGGTCGGTCGAGGTGATCTGTCCTTCGAGCGCGGCCCGCGACGCCAGCATCCGCAACTCGTCCTCGGTCACCGTCGGCGACGCCACGACGGTCTTTCCCGGCATTTGCAGATCGGCCACCGCGATGAGCACCTTCACCAGGGGACGCAGCAGCAACTCGATGGCGGCCAGGGGGAACGCCAGTGCCAGGCCGACCTTGTCGGGATGACGCACGGCAAACGTCTTGGGGATGGCCTCGGCGTAGATGAAGAGGATGAAGGTGAGGATCGCCGAGGCAATGGTGACCCCGAGCGGACCGAACCAGCGGTCGGCGAGGATCCCGGCCACGGTGGCGGCGCCGATCTGGGCGAGCAGGGCCGCCAGCAGGATGGCGTTGAGCACCTCGGACAACCGATGGGTGAGGGCTGCGAAACGGACGGCGCGTCGGCTGCCGGCGGCGGCCAGGGCTTGGACCCGGACGGCCGGCATGCGGAGGAATGCGGTCTCGGCTGCGGAGATCAGCACCGAGAATCCGAACATTCCGACGAGTAGAAGGAGCAGGGGCAGGTCCCGGTTCACTTCCATTCCCCACGAGTCAAGCAGCAAATGGGGTCGGAGTGCACATCGCGCCGGATCCGCGGTCTACCGTCAAGGGCATGAAGTTCGGAGCATTCGTACCGCAGGGCTGGAGAATGGACCTCGTCGGCGTGCCCGTGGCCGAGCAATGGCCGACGATGCTGGCGGCGGCGCGCCGCATCGAGAGGCTCGGGTACGACACCGCCTGGGTGTACGACCACTTCCATACGGTGCCCCATCCCACCCAGGAAGCCACCTTCGAGTGCTGGACCCTGATGGCCGCCCTCGCCGCCACCACGGAGCGGATTCGGCTCGGCCAGATGTGTACCTGCAACTCGTATCGCAACCCCGCCTACCTCGCCAAGGTGGCGAGCAACGTCGACGTGATCTCCGGGGGGCGCCTGGAGTTCGCCATCGGCGCCGGCTGGTACCAGCACGAGTACCTCGCCTACGGGTACGAGTACCCGAGCGACGGAACCCGCCTCGCCCAACTCGAGGAAGCGGTGCAGATCATCAAGAAGATGTGGACCGAGGACGAGGCGACCTTCTCCGGCAAGCACTACTCGGTGAACGGTGCGATCAACCAGCCCAAGGCGCTGCAGTCGCCGCATCCTCCCTTGTGGATCGCCGGTGGCGGCGAGAAGAAGACCCTGCGGATCGTCGCCCGGTATGCCGACTACGCCAACTTCGCCGGCACCCTCGACCTGTTCAAGGACAAGAGCCGGATCCTGGACGAGCATTGCGCCGCGGTGGGACGCGACCCGTCCGAGGTCGGGCGCACCCTGCACATGTTCGTCACGGTCGGATTGGATGCGGCCGACCTCGCCAAGAAGGTGGAGCGGACCGCCGCCCAGATCGGACGGTCGGTGGACAAGTACCTGGCGAGCCCGCAGACCATCGCCGGAACCCGGGACCAGGTGATCGCCACCCTCGGCGCCTACAAGGCCGCCGGTGCGATGCATCTCATCGGCTTTTTCGCCGACATCCTCTGGGGCGACTCGCTGGAGTTGTTCGCGGCGGAAGTCGCCCCAGCGCTGAGGTAGTCATTAGCGGTCAGCGGTCAGCGGTCAGCGGTCATCCCTGAGCCGTGAGCCGTGAGCTCTTAGGTCTTGACTCTGCACTCTCAACTCTGAACTCTGAACTCTGAACTCAACTCTCAACGCTCACGGCCGGAACCGCCCCGGCACCGCAAACTACTCTTGCTCCCATGTCCGTCATTCAGGTGCGCGGCTTGGTCAAGTCCTACGGAGCCGTGGAGGCGGTGCGCGGGGTCGATCTGACGATCGAACCGGGCGAGGTGTTTGCGCTGCTCGGGCCCAACGG
>DNGH01000125.1 GCA_003486285.1 Actinomycetota bacterium | reverse complement strand
CGTCGTGGAGCGGGTGACCCGCATGGTCGACCGCAACGAGTACAAGCGCCGTCAGGCCGCCCCCGGGGTGAAGATCACCACCAAGGCGCTCGGCCGAGACCGGCGCCTGCCGATCACCAACGGTTTCCGCGGATAGGCGCGGGAACGCATTGGCTCCGCGGCAGTAGAAGAGGAGTGGTGAAGCAGAAGCACCTGCCGGCGAGGCGCGACGCCGCCTGGCACGCCCCGTTCCCGATAGCCTGACCGCTCTCATTGAACATCTCGCATGGGAGGCTCCTATTGGCAAGGCTGATCTATTCGGCCATTACATCTCTGGATGGGTACGTCGCGGACGAGAACGGCAACTTCGACTGGGCCGAACCGGATGAGGAGGTTCACACCTTCATCAACGACCTGGAGCGTCCGGTCGGCACCTACCTCTTCGGGCGCCGGATGTACAAGGTGATGGTGTATTGGGAGACCGTGAAGGCTTCCCCGAGCGAGCCGCGGTACCTCACCGACTTCGCCGAGATATGGCGGGCGGCCGAGAAGATCGTGTACTCCAGGACACTGAACGAGGTGTCTAGCGCCAGGACTCGGATCGAGCGCGCCTTCGACCCAGACGTGGTCCGGGAGATGAAAGCGAGCGCAGAGCGCGACATCGGGGTGGGCGGTCCCGACCTCGCCGCCCAGGCGATCAAGGCGGGGTTGGTCGACGAGTGTCATCTGTTCGTCTCGCCCATCGTCGTGGGAGGAGGCAAGCCGTGCTTCCCCAGCGGAGTCCGTGTGGCTCTCGAGCTGCGGGATGAGCACCGCTTCGGAAGCGGCGTGGTTCACCTCCACTATCGGGTTCAGCTCTGAGCTGAGCGTGGCGCCGTCTTCGGCCGCATGCTGCGACCTGGTCGAGACTCCGTGGCAGTGACTCCAGGGTGCCCAGAAGGGGTCGGCCTCTCGGGCGAGCCGCCAGCCCGATTGATAGAGTCTCCTCCGGGGCCGACTCGGCCCGGAGGAGGGAATCGAATGAGGTCCATGAAACGACTCGCGGTGCTCGTGCTCGGTCTGACCTTGGTGGCTGCAGCTTGTGGAGACGACGCGTCCGGCGGCGGCGACCTATTGGCGGACGTCGTGGAACGCGGCGTGGTCCGATGTGGAGTCAACGACGTGCTCCCGGGGTTCGGGATCGTCGATGACACCGGCGCCTTCAGCGGTTTTGACGTCGAGTTGTGCCGGGTGGTGGCCGCAGGGGTGCTTGGTGATGCCGACGCAGTGGAGTTCGTGGGGCTGACGGCAGGTGAGCGGTTCACTGCGCTGCAGTCGGGCGAGATCGACGTATTGATCCGTAACACCACATGGACCGCTACCCGCGACGGCCAGGAGGGCGCCACCTTCCTGTTCACCACCTTCTACGACGGTCAGGGGATCATGGTCCCGACGGCCACCGGCTTCACCAGTCTCGAGGATCTCGCCGATGCGAACATCTGCGTGCTCCAGGCGACCACGACCGAGCTGAATCTCACCGCGGTGTTCAACGCCCGCGGTATCCCGTTCAACCCGGTCGGCTTTGCCGACAACAACCTGCTTCGTCCCGCCTATGAAGAGGGACAGTGTGAGGCATGGACGTCGGACGTGTCGCAGCTGACCGCCTTCAAGGCGACGATCGAGGGCGAGGGTGGGGCGGCGCAGACCATCCTGCCGGACGTCATCTCGAAGGAGCCGCTCGGGCCCTTGGTTCGTGACGGCGACTCGGCCTGGGCACAGGCCGTGGAGTGGTCAGTCATGGCGACCGTGCAGGCCTGGGAGTTCGGGATCGACAGCTCCAACGTCGCCGGGTACACCTCGGACGATCCGAATGTGAAGAACTTCTTGGGCGTTGACGGCTTCGAGACCGGCATCGGTCTGCCCACGGACTTCGTGGTCCAGATCATCAGCCAGGTCGGCAACTACGAGGAGATCTACAACAGGAACCTCATTCCGATCGGATTGCCGCTCGCCGGCACCCCGAACGACCTGTGGAGCAACGGGGGCCTGATGTATGTCCCGCCCTACCGGTAAGGGTTGGGGTTGAAGAACGGCCTTGAGGATGGGCGGCCGGCACACCTGCTGGCCGCCCATCCGCCTACTCCACCCCCATCGACGTGACCGACACCAGAGCCCGTTCCGCGGGCCGGCGCACCTCGACCGTCTGGTACCGCAACATTCGGGTGCGACGCGCCATCGCTCAGGTGGTCGCCGTCATCGGGGTGATCACGCTGGGCTGGTGGTTGTTCAGCAACCTCGTCACCAACCTGAACCGGCTGAACATCAACACCGACTTCGGGTTCCTCGGCCGGCCGACCCAGTTCCAGATCCCATACGACGAGGGATTCAACCCGCGCAGCTCGGTCTGGTCCATGGTCCTCGTCGGAGTGAAGAACACCTTCCTGGCGGGCAGCTTCGGGATCATCCTCGCCACCGTCACCGGGATCGTCGTGGGGGTGTCGCGACTGTCATCGAATTGGCTGGTTGCCCGGATCGCCACGCTCTTTGTCGAGACCCTGCGCAACATTCCGCCGCTGGTGGTCATCATCTTCTTCGGTTTCGCGCTCTTCACCTTTGGGCCCTTCCCGATCATCACCGAGGCCGATCAGTACTCCTTCTTCGGATCGGACCACAACGTGCTCATCCTGTCGAACACGGTTTGGGGAATCCCATCACTCATCGCCGAGGACGGCGCCGGCATCTTCTGGATCGGGGTGCTGTTCGGCTTCGTCGCCGCGGGACTGGTGGCGCGGTGGCGCACCGGTGTGTTCGACCGCACCGGGCGGGCCCACCACAGGGTGATCCTCGCTCTCGGCACATTCGCGATCCTGGCGTTCACCGGCTATCTCGTTGCCGGCGATGCGTACTCGTTGTCATGGCCGGCACTGGGTGAATCCGGTCGCCGGATCGTCGGTGGTCTCCAGCTGAACTGGGGGTTCATCGCGGTGACCATCGGCCTCGGTCTGTACACCGCGAGCCACATCGCGGAGATCATCCGCGGCAGCATCCTGGCCGTCCCCAAGGGCCAGAGCGAAGCGGCCAACGCCATCGCCCTGTCCTCGTTCCAGCGCTATCGGTTCGTGGTGCTTCCCCAGTCACTCCGGATCGCGGTGCCACCGATCATCAACCAGTACCTCAATCTGATGAAGAACACCTCGCTGGGCGTGGCCGTCGCCTACGCGGAGATCACCAGCCTGACCCTGACCTCGATCGGTAATGGCCGTCCCGCGCCGCAGTCGATCGTGGTCCTCATGGGCGTCTACCTGGCCTTCTCGCTGACGATCTCTTTCGTCCTCAATGCCTACAACCGCCGCATCCAGTTGGTGGAGCGCTGAGATGACCGGTCGCCCCTTCATGGAACCCGGCCTCGAGGAGCCGATCCTGGTCATCGATGAGGGCCGTCGCGACAAGCTGCCTCCCGGGAAGTGGGTGCGACGACACCTTTTCAACAGTTGGCACAACACTCTCGTCACCGTGCTGCTGGTGCTGTTGCTCGGTTACGCCGCCTACCGGTTCGGGCTGTTCCTCTTCGTCAACGGCCGCTGGTCACCGGTGAGGCGGAATCTGACCCTCTTCATGGTGGGGCGTTATCCCCGCGAGGAGCTATGGCGGATCGTTGCCCAGGTGGTCATCTGGTCGGGAACCATTGGCCTGGCCTGGGGTGTCGCCATCGCTGGTGCCAGCTTCCGAGCATCGCAAACGGGCGTCGCCTACCGGGAAGACCCTCTGCTGACAAAGGTCAGGCGCTATTGGGGGCTACTGGGCCTGCTGCTGTTGCTACTGCTGCTGACGGAGAGCTTTGGACCCCTCATTCTCGCTCTCGTCGCCATCGGAGTCGGTGCCCTGTTGCAGGTCATCGGGAAGAGGGTGCCGGGACAGTATGCCGACCTGATGTGGGCGGCGGTGGGTGTCCTCGCCGTCGGCGGCTACCAGATCGTCAGCGGCTTCCACGGACGCGGCTGGATCTGGATGGCGACACCCCTGGCGCTGGGAGCGGTCCGGCTGGTCGGTCGGATCGCCTGGACCGATCCCCGGCGGGAACGGCTGATGCAACTCGGGGTCGTCGCGGGCGTGTTCGGGATCGGGTACGTCGCCTACTCCATGTTGGACCTCGAGGGGGTCGGTTGGGACCACTGGGAGGGCCTCCACCTCAATCTCATCGTGGCGACGGTCGCGATCGTGCTCGCCTTTCCCCTCGGCCTGCTCCTCGCCCTGGCGCGGCGCTCCTCGCTTCCGGCGCTCCGCGTCATGGCAACGAGCTACATCGAGCTGATCCGCGGAGTGCCGCTGATATCGCTCCTGCTGATGGCGCAGTTCTTCATCGGCTTCTTCCTCAACACGACCACCCCTCTCTCCGCCCTCACCCGGGCCATTGCCGCGTTCACCCTCTTCACCGCGGCCTACATCGCCGAGATCGTTCGTGGGGGCTTGCAGTCGGTTCCCAAGGGTCAGATCGAGGCCGGCCAGTCGGTGGGTCTGTCTCCGTTCCGCGTGACGCGATCGATCGTGCTTCCGCAGGCTCTGCGGGCGGTGATCCCGGCGATGGTCGGCCAGTTCATCGCGTTGTTCAAGGACACCAGCCTGTTATCCATCATCGGCATGGCGGAAATCCTTCAGGTTCGTGCCCTGGTGCACGCCCAGGCCGAGTTCCGAGGCTTTGGGATCGCCGAGACTCTGGTGTTCGTGATGCTCGCCTTCTGGGCGTTCTCGTTCACGATGTCCCGGGAAAGTCAGAGACTGGAACGCAAGCTCGGAATAGGGGAGCGGTGATGGAGAAGAGACCTGACAGCCACCAGACCGCCGAGGTCTTCCTCGATGCCACCGAGATGCGGGGGACCGGCGAGTTGATCATCGAACTCGAAGGAGTCGACAAGTACTTCGGGGATTTCCAGGCCCTCAAGGGGATCAACATGAAGGTTGCGCGCCAAGAGGTCGTCGTCGTGATCGGACCCTCGGGGTCAGGGAAGTCGACTCTGATCCGATGCATCAACCGGCTGGAGACCCACGACCGCGGGCGAATCGTCGTCGACAACACCGAGTTGACCGACGACATCAGGCGGATCCAGGAGGTCAGGGCGGAGACGGGCATGGTGTTCCAGCAGTTCAACCTCTTTCCTCATCTCACGGTGATCGACAACATCACCCTGGGTCCTCGTCACGTCCGCAATATGCCGAAGAAGGCTGCGGAGGATCTCGCCATGGAGATCCTGACCAGAGTCAAGATCCCGGAGCAGGCTCACAAGTTTCCCGGGCAGCTGTCCGGGGGCCAGCAGCAGCGGGTGGCCATCGCCCGGTCGTTGGCCATGAATCCGAAGGTGATGCTCTTCGACGAGCCGACGTCGGCGCTCGATCCCGAGATGATCAAGGAAGTCCTGGACGTCATGAAGGAACTCGCCCGCTCGGGAATGACCATGCTCGTGATCACCCACGAGATGGGCTTCGCCCGAGAGGTGGCCGACCGGGTGGTGTTCATGGCTGACGGCGAGATCGTGGAGGTGGGGACTCCCGAGCACTTCTTCCGCAACCCGAAAGAGGAGCGGACCAGGCTGTTCATCTCGCAGATCCTGTGAACGAAGCGCGGACCATGCCGTTCGACCTAGCGGGCCGGACCCGGCCCGCACTGCACCGCCAGCCGCATCACCGTGTCGCGCTCGCGAACCTCGACCGGGGTGAAACCGCGGGCGTCGTAGATCGAACGTGGCCCGCGGAAGTGGGCGCCATCGTTGGGCTCTGGCTCGTTGCGGGGGTAGCCCTCGACGAACCCGGCACCGCGCGACGGGGCATCGGCGATCACCCGGTCGAGCAGCGCCGCGGCGACGCCGTGGCGGCGGTACGGCGGGGCGATGACGAAGCACGACACCCCGACCACGGAGGACGGGTCGGGGGAGTCGGGGTCGGGCAGTTTGAAGATGGCGTACTCCGCACGGGGGGAGGCGTTGACCCAGCCGACCGCGGCGCCGTCGGCATACGCCAGGTACCCGTAGGTCCGCCCGCTGGCCAGCCGACCGACCATGTAGCTGCGGTTGGCGGTCCAGAGGCGCTCGGGCTCGTCGTCGCCGGGCGGGTCGTGGGGCTCGCGGCAGTAACAGGCCGCCCATCCCGGGTTGCCGGCAAAGCCGCGATGATCGAACAGGTCGAGCCAGTCGGCGACGCGATCCTCGGTCACCGGGTGGATGGTGATGGCCCCGATGGCGGGGAGGCGCTCGGTGTCCTGGCTGAGGCGGGCGACCGCCTCGGCATAGTTGCGGACGTAGTTGCGCAGCGCCTCCTCCGGGTACTCCCACTGGTGGACCTCGGAGCCGTGCGCCAGGAAGCGATCCTCCAGCGCGGCCAGGGTGTCGGCCTCGAGGAACCCATCACAAGCAAAACAGTCCGTCTTCATTCCGCCCTCCTAGATGAAGAGGTGGGACGCTAATGGAGCCGTGAGCCGTGAGCCATGAGGTCAGAGGTCAGAGGAGACATCGGCTCTAGTGCCTAGTGCCTAGTGCCTATTCCGTGCCGGGGGGGGGAGTCGAACCCCCACGGGCTTGCGCCCAACGGATTTTGAGTCCGCCGCGTCTGCCATTTCGCCACCCCGGCGTGCCCGGGATGATAAAGCGCTCCGTACCATGACCCGATGCGGCGCCTGGAACGAAAGTTGTTCGCCCTCAGCGATGAGATCGCCGGACTCCAGGAGACCCTGCGTCAGGTCACGGCCGAACTCCAGGTGCTCGAACACCTCCAGGACGACGCCATCCGCGACGCCGCCATCGGTGGCCCGATCGACCGCGAGGACGCCCGGGAGACGACACGAGACGTCGAGCGCTTCCGTCGCCTCGCCGACGACCTGCGCATCCGCATCGCCCGCCTCGAAGCCAACCGAACCGACCTGCTGACCCGCCTCGACTCCAAGAAGCCTGACATCTGAGATCTTTCTGACACCTGTCACCTGACACCTGATACCTTCCTCGACCTACCATCGCCCGACATGCCGACCCTCGCCCTGCTCGACGGGCACAACCTCGCTTTCCGCGCCTTCTTCGCGCTCCCCGCCGACCTTGCCACCTCCACCGGCCAGGTGACCAATGCCGTGTATGGCTTCACCTCGATGGTGATCAAGCTGCTCGGTGACGAGCACCCCGACGCGCTGGCCGTGGCCTGGGACAGCCCGAAGAAGACCTTCCGTGCCGAGCGGTACACCGAGTACAAGGCGCAGCGCGACGAGGCTCCCGACCTGTTCCGCAGCCAGATGCCTCTCATCCACGAGGTGGCCGACGTCCTGCGGCTGCCGCAGTTGATCGCCCCGGGGTGGGAGGCGGACGACATCATCGCCACCGTGGCCCGGTCCGCGGCGCGGGCCGGGTGGGAGGTGCTGGTGGTGAGCGGGGATCGCGACGCCTTCCAGCTGGTCGACGACCACATTCGCGTCTACTACCCGAAGCGCGGGATCACCGAGACCATCGTCGCCGACGCGGCGTATGTGCTGGATCGCTACGGCATCACCCCCGAGCAGTACCCGGACTACGCGGCGTTGCGGGGCGACACCTCGGACAATCTGCCGGGAGTCCCCGGGGTGGGGGAGAAGACCGCCTCCCGCCTCATCTCGGGATACGGCGCCCTCGAGGGCCTCTACGAGCACCTCGACGAGCAGACGCCGAAGCTGAAGGCCAGCCTGACCGAATGGAAGGAGCAGGCGTTCCTGAACCGGGAGCTCTCCCGCCTGGTCGACGACGTGGCCGTCGAGACCGATCCCGAGGCGCTCCGGTTGCAAGCGTGGGATCCGCAGGAGGTGCGGCGGGTCTTCGATGGTCTCGCCTTCCGTTCACTGTGGCAGCGGTTGCAGGAGATCGGAGGTGCCGAGCCCGAGCCCGAGGCGGTGCTCGAGGTCGAGGTGGGGTCGGGATCGGGAGCGGAGGCGCTCCAGGCGGCCGGCGCGGGGCTCCTTGCCGTCGATCCGGTGTGGGACGGGGACGATCTGGTCGGGCTGGTGGTGGGCCGGGACGACGGGGCGACGTTCGTCCCCTTCGACCGGCTTGGCACCCTCATCGCGGCGCTCGCCGATCCCGCGGTGCCCAAGGCCCTCCACGACGCCAAGCCCCTGCTGCGAGCGCTCATGGAGGCCGACCTGGATCTGCAGGGCCTCGCCTTCGACACCCAACTGGCCGCCTTCGTGATCAACCCCGACGCCGGCACCCAATCCCTTCCCGATCTTGCCGGACGGATGCTCGGCATCGAGATCTCGGCCGAGGTGGAGGGGGGAAGCACCGCCAAGCAGGGCACCCTCGACTTCGATCGGTCCGGTCCCGACCTGGAGGCGGCGGCGCGGCGGGTCACCGCCGTGACCCGCTTGGTCGGTCCGCTGCGGACCGGGATGGACGAGCGCGGGCTCAGCCGACTCTTCGACGAGGTGGAGTTGCCCCTGGTACGGGTGCTGGCCCGCATGGAGCACGCCGGGATTGCGGTGGATCGCCCCTACCTGGAAGAACTCGGAGAGAGCCTGCGCGATCGGCTGGCGACGCTGCAGGACCACATCTTCCAGGCCGCGGGCGAGCCCTTCAACATCAACTCGACGCTGCAGCTGCGCGAGGTGCTCTACGAGCGCCTCAAGCTGCCGGTCCTGAAGAAGACCGCCAAGGGCCAGCCATCGACTGATGCCGCGGTGTTGCAGAAGCTCGCCGATCAGCATCCGGTGGTCGACCACCTGCTGCGGTTCCGTGAGTTGGAGAAGCTGCGCTCCACCTACGTCGACGGGTTGCTCCCGCTGATCGCCGAGGATGGGCGGATCCACTGCATCTTCAACCAGACCGGAGCGTCGACAGGGCGGATCTCCTCCGAGCAGCCCAACATGCAGAACATCCCGGTTCGCTCCGAGGAGGGGAGGACGATCCGGCGGGCCTTCGTGGCGGCGCCCGGCCACGTGTTCGTCGTCGCCGACTACAGCCAGATCGAGTTGCGCATCCTGGCTCACCTTTGCGGTGACGCCGCCCTCGTCGCGGCGTTCCAGAGCGGAGCCGACGTCCATACCGAGACCGCCCGACGGGTCTTCGGAGTCGACACCGCAGCCGTCACCCCGGAGATGCGGCGGCGTGCCAAGACCATCAACTTCGGGCTGCTCTATGGGATGGAGGCATACGGCCTGGCCCAGCGACTGGAGATTCCCCAGGACGAGGCGCGTGCGCAGATGGAGGCGTACTTCGCCCAGTTCCCCGGGGTGGCGGACTTCATGCGATCGATCGTGGTCGAGGCCCGCAACCGGGGCTATACGGAGACGATCCTGGGGAGGCGGCGCTATCTGCCGGAACTGGTCTCTGGCAACTTCCGGGAGCGCCAGGGCGCCGAGCGCATGGCCCTCAATGCCCCGATCCAGGGCTCGGCCGCGGACATCATCAAGCAGGCGATGATCCTGCTCGACGGGTCCCTGGAGGGGCTCGGGGCGGCGATGCTGCTCCAGGTCCACGACGAGCTGGTCATCGAGGCGCCGGCCGACCACCAGGCCGAGGTGGTCGCCATGGTGCGCGCGGCGATGGAAGGCGTGGTGGAGTTGCGGGTGCCCCTCATCGCCGATGTCGGGGTGGGACCGAACCTGGCCGACGCCAAGCATTGATGGGGCGCCGGGGTTCGGCCCGAAGACCGCTGTGGTACTCTCTTCTCCGCCTCCGAGCCATTGGCGCTCGGGGAGTCCTTCCTTCGAGGTGAACCCAAACGTATGACCAACGAGACCGTCCCCGCGCCCGCAGCTGAAGCTGCGGCCGTCGAGGCGCCTGCAGGCGCTGCCCCGACGACCGACCGCCTGCAAGTAGCCGATCAAGCCGCCGCCATGAAGGCGCTCGGCGACATCGGCAACGACCTCACCGCCGAGGACTTCGCCGCCGCAGTCGAGCAGACCGTGGTCGAGTTCAAGGAGGGGAGCCTCATCATCGGCACCGTGGTGCGTGTCGATCCCGACGAGGTCCTCGTCGACATCGGCTTCAAGTCGGAGGGAGTGATCCCCGCCAAGGAGCTGTCGATCCGCAACGCCGTCAACCCGGCTGAGATCGTCAAGGTCGGCGAGAAGATCGAGGCCCTGGTGCTCACGATGGAGGACTCCGAGGGTCGGCTGATCCTCTCCAAGAAGCGCGCTCAGTACGAGCGTGCCTGGGGTCGCATCGAGTCGGTCATGAAGGACGGGGGCACGGTCACCGGACAGGTCATCGAGGTCGTCAAGGGCGGGCTCATCGTCGACATCGGCCTGCGCGGGTTCCTTCCCGCCTCGCTGGTGGAATTGCGCCGGGTGCGCGACCTGCATCCCTACATCGGGGAGAACCTCGAGGCCAAGGTCATCGAACTCGACAAGAACCGCAACAACGTCGTGCTCTCCCGCCGCGCCTTCCTCGAGGAGGCCCAGCAGGAGCAGCGCCAGGCGTTCCTCGACGAGCTGAAGTCTGGCGAGATCCGTGATGGTGTCGTGTCCTCGGTCGTCAACTTCGGCGCCTTCGTGGACCTCGGCGGCATGGACGGCCTGGTCCATGTGTCCGAGCTCTCCTGGCAGCACGTCAGCCACCCCTCCGAGGTGGTCACCGTCGGCGACAAGGTGAAGGTGAAGGTGCTCGAGGTCGACCTCGACCGCGAGCGCATCTCGCTGTCGATCCGCCAGACCCGGGACGACCCCTGGGAGTCCTTCAGCGGCGCCAACGGCGTCGGGGCGATCGTCGACGGCAAGGTCACCAAGACCGTTCCCTTCGGGGCGTTCGTCTCCGTGGCCGACGGCGTCGAGGGCCTGGTCCACGTCTCCGAGATCGCCATGCATCACGTGGAGAGCCCCGAATTGGAGCTGTCCGTCGAACAGGCGGTCAAGGTGAAGATCACCGAGATCGATGCCGAGCGGCGCCGCATCAGCCTCTCCATCAAGCAGGCCCTCCCCGAGTGGGAGACCCGCAGCCAGTGGCAGGAAGAGGAGCGTCGTCCCGGCGCCCCGTCGGGTGGTGCCGGTGCCGGCGCTGGTGGCGGCGGCGACCGGGGAAAGCGCAAGCGCACCCAGGAGTTCGAGCGCGAAGAGGCCCAGGCCGAACCGGCCCCGACCTTCAACGCCGATGCCTCGCTCGAGGCGATCCTCGAAGAGCTCAAGCAGCGGGGAATCGGGCGGAAGTAGGCACTAGGCATTAGGCACTAGGCACTAGGTCTGAAGAGTTGGGGTCGGGCGTCGCCCGGCCCCAACTCGTTCTCTGCAGTCGGTGGTCTTCCTCGCCCCTCGCCCCTCGCCCGCCCTGCCGCCCCCTAGCCTTCGCTCATGGCCGGCACGCGTTTCTACCTCGGCGGCGGGATCGGCAGTGGCAAGTCTGCGGCTGCCGCTTGCTTTCGGACCCTGGGGGCCGTCGTGATCTCGGGCGACGACACCGGGCGTGAGGTGCTGGCGTCGGGGACCGCGGAGACGGCCGCGGTGCTGCGGCGTTGGCCCGACGCGGCGACACCGGAGGGGAGCCTCGACCGGCAGGCGCTGGGGCGCCTCGTCTTTCGGGATGCCGGTGAGTTGGCTGCGCTGGAGACGATCACCGGACCGGGGATCCGGTCCCGGCTCATGGCAGCAGCGGAGTCGCATCCCGACGCGGTCGTCATGGTCGAGGTCCCGGTGCTGCGAGACTTCGCCGGTCCGGAGTGGCCCTGGATCGTGGTCGATGCCCCTGAGGGGTTGCGCATGGCCCGGGCCATTCAGCGGGGGAGCGGGATGTCCGAGGGCGACGTGCAGCAGGTGATGGCCCGCCAACCCAGCCGCAGTGAGTGGCTGGCGGCGGCGGCCTGGGTGATCGACAATTCGGGCGATCTGGCCCACCTGGAAGGCCAGTGCCGGCGGGTCTGGGACGAGATCCGCCGCCCCTGATTCCCGTCCCAGGCCCTGTCTAAGGTTGGCCGGTGATCCCCTTCAAGGTCGTTTCGGACTTCTCACCCGCCGGTGATCAGCCCCAGGCGATCGATCAGCTCGCTGCGGGGATCGCCGCCGGAGAGCGCTTCCAGACCCTGCTCGGGATCACCGGTTCGGGGAAGTCGGCGACGATCGCGTGGCTGATCGAGCGGGTACAGCTCCCGACTCTGGTGCTGGCGCCCAACAAGGCGCTCGGCGCCCAGCTGGCGAACGAGTTCCGCCAGTTCTTCCCCGACAACCGGGTCGAGTACTTCGTCTCCTACTACGACT
>DNGH01000124.1 GCA_003486285.1 Actinomycetota bacterium | reverse complement strand
GGCACCCGGTAACCGGTAACCCTCCGCCTACCATCGCCCGATGTCCGTCTCCTTCTGGATGAGCCGGGTGGAGCGCCCGCGGCGGCCCGCTCTCGACGGTGATCGCGACGTCGACGTCTGCATCCTCGGTGCCGGATACACCGGGTTGTGGACCGCCTACTACCTCGCCACCGCCGACCCCGCGCTGCGCATCGCCGTCGTGGAGCGGGAACACGTGGGCTTTGGAGCATCGGGTCGGAATGGGGGGTGGGCGGCAGCGGAACTGGCGGGCATGGACCGGATGCTCGCCGACCCGGCGACCCGCCCCGGGATGGTGCGCACCTGGCGCGAGATGACCCGGGCGGTGGTCGAGATGGGCGAGGTGGCGGCTGCCGAAGGCATCGACTGCGGATATGCCCGCGGCGGGACCGTGGTGGCCGCCACCCGGCCGGCCCACGTGCCCTACCTGCAGCACTCGGTGGCGACCGCCCGTGACGCCGGGATCGGGGAGGAGGATGTCGCCTGGCTCGACGCTGCCGAGGCCGCCCGCCACGTCACCCCGTCGCGCCTGTTCGGGGCCATGTACACGCCGCACTGTGCCGCGGTCGATCCCGCCCGCCTGGTGCTGGGGCTGGCGGTGGCGGTGGAGCGGCGGGGGGTGAAGATCTATGAGCAGACCCCGGGCACGCCGATTCCCGGCGGGGTGCAGACCCCCACCGGCACGATCCGGGCGGCCAAGGTGGTCCAGGCGGTCGAGGCCTATCGGACCGGGCTCCCCCGGCAGCGGCGCAGCGTGATCCCGGTGTATTCGCTGATGGTGATGACCGAGCCACTCCCTGCCGAGACGTGGGCTCGGATCGGGCTGGCGGCACGGCAGACCTTCTCCGATGGGCGGCATCTCATCGTCTACGGGCAGCGCACCGCCGACGACCGCATGGCCTTCGGCGGACGCGGCGCTCCGTATCACTTCGGCTCGGCGATCGAACCGGCCTTCGATCTCGATCCACCCACCTTCGCCTCGATCCGGCGCACGCTCGTCGACCTGTTTCCCGCTCTGGCCGGCGCCGCCATCGAGGGGGAGTGGGGTGGCCCGCTGGCCATCTCGCGGGACTGGCGCCCGGCGATCACCACCGACGGCGATCGGATCATCGCCGGAAGTTACGTGGGCAACGGCGTCGCCGCGGCGCTCCTCGCCGGCAAGACGGTGCGCGACCTGATCCGGGGCGACGACACCGACCTGGTCCATCTCCCCTGGGTGGGGCATCGCGCCCGGCGCTGGGAGCCCGAGCCGTTGCGCTGGGTCGGGGTCAACCTGGGCCGCAAACTCACCGAGTCGATCGACCGCGCCGAGGATGCGGGCAAGAAGCCGAAAGTGCGCAACGCCATCTTCCGAAGGCTCCCCGTCGGGTAGGCATCAGGTTTCAGGTTTCAGGTATCGGAAGCAGATCGTCTGTCGTCTGGCGCCAGCAACCATCCGGCTGAGACCTGACACCTGATACCTGACACCTTCCTTACGGCCACACCCCTCTGGCTTCTGCGGTGGCCTTGGCGCGGCCGACCGCCACCACCGCGGCGGCGATCCGGTAGTCGGGGTGGCGCAGCGCGGGGGCGCCCGGGCGCATCTCCTGCCAGCGCGCCTGGTACATGGGGAGGTTGGCGACCATCTCGTCGTACCGGGCCATCACCGCGTCGGTGGACCGGTAGATGTGCTTGCGCAGGCTGTCGTCGACCCGCTTCTCGTCCCACTCCTCGTTCTGCAGGTTCTGCACCCACTCGAAGTAGGACACGACGACCCCGCCGGCATTGGCGAGGATGTCGGGCATGACGGTGATACCCCGGTCGGCGAGGATCACGTCGGCTCCCGGCGTGGTCGGCCCGTTCGCCGCTTCCGAGATCAGCGCGGCCTTGATCCGGTCGGCGTTCTCCATGGTGATCTGGTTCTCCATGGCCGCCGGGATCAGGATGTCGCACTCCGCCTCCAGCACCTTGAGCGGCGACCCCGAAGTGGTGCCGGGGGCGCCGACGACCCTCCCGGTGGAGTCCTTGTGAGCCCCGACCTTGGCCACATCGAGGCCCTTGGGCGCCAGGGCACTGCCGCTGGTGTCGGAGACGCCCACGATGACCGCCCCGGCATCGCGGAAGATGGTGGCGGCGTGACGGCCGGCGTTGCCGAAACCCTGGATGGCGACCCGGGCCCCGGCGATCGTCGTCATCTTGGGCAGGCGGCCACTGGCGAGGAACCGCTCGGTGCAGAAGTACACGCCACGCGCCGTCGCCGTGGAGCGCCCGACGATGCCACCGAGGTCGAGCGGCTTGCCGGTTACCACCGGCAAGCTGTTGGTGCCGTGGTGCATCATCGAGTAGGTGTCGTAGATCCACCCCATCGTCTGGGCGTCGGTATACATGTCCGGTGCCGGGACGTCGGTGTGGGGGCCGATGTTGTCTCCCAGGGCGGCGATGAAGCGGCGGGTGAGATGGCGCTTCTCGTCGAGTGACAGCTTCGAGGGATCACAGGTGATCCCACCCTTGGCGCCGCCGAAGGGGATGCCGGCCAGGGCGCACTTCCAGGTCATCCAGGTGGCGAGAGCCTTGACCTCGTCCTCGGCCACCGAGGGGTGGAACCGGATGCCCCCCTTGCCCGGCCCGCGCCCGGTGTTGTGGATCACCCGGTAGCCCTGGAAGGTGTGGACCAGGCCGTCGTCCATGACCACGGGCAGGGTGACGGTCACGATCTTCTCGGGGGCGAACAGCCACTCGGCCATCCCCTTCCACCCCACAAGGCTGTCCACATAGGGCAGCGTGTTGTCGTACTGGGTGCGGGCGATGGAATGGGGATTCAGGTCCTCGGCCATGGGCTCCTCCGACTCGTTGAGCTTCTCGATCGTGCTCCTGTCCGGACGCTCCTTCCAGGGCCCATCGGCCCCGGCTGCCATCGCAACTTTGGAACCCCGAGCCCGTCGACCCGGCAGCATGCCTGGTCGACCTCGGGCCCGGCGACGCGCCGGCGGGCGTAGGTGGGATACGGGTTGCAGACGAACTCGGGGTCGGAGGCGTCGAAGCCCGGCACCCGCCCGAGACTACCCGTTGCCGGCGGTCCGGGTGAGCCGGGGCACCATGATGCAGGCGTCCACCAGCGCGGTGAAGCCGAGGTCCTCGAGATAGGCGTGCACGGCATCGTCCGCCGCACCGGGCTGGATCCAAACGGTCATGAGGCCGAGCCGGGAGCACTCTTCGAGCACTGCCAGAGTGCGGGTGGGGGGCACGACGATGTTGACGATCGTGGGAGCCTCGGGGAGATCGGCCAGGCTGCGCCAGCAGGGATCCCCGGCCACCGTGTCGCGGTACGGGTTCACCGCCCGCACCGTCACTCCCTTGGCGCGCAGGTCGCGGTAGATGATGCCGCCGTACTTGGCGGCGTGATCGGTGGCGCCGACCACGGCCACCACCGTGTCGGGCAGGTCGAGCAAGGCGATCATGTCCACTACTGGGTTTCCTCGGCACGCGGATCCGAGCCGACTTCGCGTCGGCGGTTGCCGCCGATACCGTACCCTCATGCGTTTCCGTACCGGGGTTCTGTTGCTGGCGCTCGCGGCCTCCGCCTGCGGGGGTGAGACCGCACCGTCGCGGACTCCCGTGACCACTCCCGGACTCCCCACCTCCTATACCGGTCCGGACGGCGTCACCAGCGCCGTCACGGACGTCTCCAGGATCGTGAGCCTCAGCGGCGACTACTCCGAGATCATCTCCGCCCTCGGGCTCGGGGAGAACCTGGTGGGGGTCGACCTGAGTTCGGTCTATCCGAAGGAGGAGATGCGGGCGAAGCCCAAGATCGGGGTCGAGTTCCGGCTGCTCGCAGAGCCGATCCTGGTGCTCGAGCCGACCGTGGCGATCGGCGACGTCGACGCATCGCCGACCGCGGTCGTCGAGCAGGTGCGCGGCGCCGGGGTTCCCGTCGTGATCTTCCCCCGCTTCGAGGGACTCACCGGCCCGGGGGAGAAGATCCGCGCCGCTGCTGCGGTTCTCGGACTGGCCGAGGCGGGGGAGGCGCTGGCGAAGCAGGTGGAGGGCGAGATCGCCGCGGCCATCGCACTGGCGCAGACCACGACCAGCCGTCCCCGCGTCGCCGTGGTGTACGTCGCCACGTCGGACACCATCCTGCTGCTCGCCGGCAACACGGTCTTCTCGGGTGTGATCGACGCGCTTGGGGCCATCGACGTCGGCCCCGATGCCGGAGTGGACGGATTCATCCCGCTCACCGCCGAGGCGATCGTGGCCGCGGCTCCCGAGTACATCATCACCGCCGAGCGTGGTTTCGAAGGGCTCGGGGGTCTCGAGGGCTTCCTGGCCCTGCCCGGGATCGCCCAGACCCCCGCCGGCGCCGCGGGGCGGGTCCTGGTCTACGAGGATCTCTTCCTGCTCGGGCTCGGGCCGCGCACCGGGCAACTCGCCGCGCAACTGGTGCGCGACCTCCATCCCGAGCTCGCAGAGTGATGGCGCCCGTGGTGACGGGGCCGCTTCCGGCGGGGCGCACGGTCTGATGGGCGGCAGCGAGCGGCGATTGCGACCGGCGACGCTGATCGGCGGCCTGGGTCTGGGACTGGCGGCGGTGGTGGTCGTCGCCCTCGGGTCCGGCGCGGTGCGCATCGCCCCCTCCGACGTCGTGGCCATCCTGTTGGGACATGCCGGCATCGGGGACGGTGGCTCGGGCGGACCGACCGAGGATGCGGTCCTGTGGTCGATACGTCTGCCGCGGGTGCTCCTGGCGGTGGGCGTCGGTGCGGGGCTGGCCATCGCCGGCGCCGCGCTCCAGGGGATCTTCCGCAACCCGCTGGCCGACCCGCAGCTCATCGGGATCTCGAGTGGCGCCGCCGCCGGCTCTGCGATCGGGGTGCTGGCACTCGAGGCGACCCTGGGCAGCATCGCCGCACCGCTGGGCGCGTTCGCCGGGGGATTGGCGGCGGGGGTGGCGGTGTACGGCCTGGCCCGGCACCGCGGCCGCACCGAGGTGGTGACGCTGATCCTGGCCGGGATCGCGGTGGCCGCGGTCGGTGGGGCGTTGGCGGGGTTCCTCAGCGTGATCGCCGACGATCCCCGGCTGGGATCGCCGCTCTTCTACTCGCTCGGTGGGTTGGGGGTCGCCACGTGGCGCCTGGTGGGGGTGACGCTGCCGATCGTCGCCGTCGGCCTGGTCTTCCTGCCGCGTCAGGCGCGCCGCCTCGACCTGATCCTTCTCGGCGAGCGCGAGGCGTCGCACCTCGGGGTCGACGTGGAGCGCCTGCGGCGCCATGTGCTCTTCCTGGTGACGCTGACCGTCGGGGCCACGGTGGCCGCCGCGGGCGTGATCGGCTTCGTCGGCCTGCTGGTGCCCCACGCCGTCCGGTTGGTGGCGGGGCCGGGTCATCGCCTGCTGTTGCCCGCCAGCGCCCTTGGTGGGGCGATCCTCGTGGTTGGGGCCGACACCGTGGCTCGCACGGTGGCACTCCCGCTCGAGGTCCCGGTGGGCCTGCTCACCGCCCTTGTCGGCGGACCGATCTTCCTCTGGCTGCTGCGCCGCACCCGTCGCGAGCACGGAGGCTGGGGATGAGCCGCGGGGTGGTGGGACGGGGCCTCGGGTATCACGTCGACGGGCGCGATCTGATCGCCGGCGTAGACGTCGCCGCGGCGCCGGGGGAGTTGCTGGCCATCGTCGGGCCCAACGGTGCCGGCAAGAGCACGCTCATCAACCTGCTCTCGGGCGACCTGGCGCCGAGTGGCGGCATGATCAGCCTCGCCGGCCGCGA
>DNGH01000224.1 GCA_003486285.1 Actinomycetota bacterium | reverse complement strand
GCGTACCTGGATCGGCTCGAGCCCGGGGGAATCCTGTCGGTGATGCGCTGGCTCCAGACACCCCCCAGTGAAGAAGTGCGTCTCGTTGCCCTGGCGGCGGCGGCAGCGCGACGCGTCGGGGCCGATCCCGGTTCCTCCATCGTGGCGCTGCGGGGCTACTCGACCGTGCTCGTCATGATCAAGCCCGACGGCTTCGACGCGGCGGAGCTGGCGGCGATCTCCGGCTTCGGCGAGTCGCGCCGTTTCGACCTCATGGCGGCGCCGGGTTTGCTCCCGGCGTCGGCCAATCGCTTCAACGTCCTCCCCCGGGACGACTACTACTCCATTGCGGCGGCGTTGCTGCGCGGCGACGACCCGGGTTACCCGGCATTCGACATCTCACCGCCGACCGATGACCGGCCGTTCTTCGGCGACTACTTCACCTGGAGTCAGACGCGGGCGCTGCTCGATTCGATGGGCCACGCCTGGCGGCCGTTTGGCGGCGCCGGCATCTTGGTGCTGGTCGCGATGCTGGTTCTGGCCGTGGTCGCCGCCGCGGTGCTCGTGTTGCTTCCGCTGGCGGTGGCAGGGCTCCGGGCGCGCCGGGGGGTGGCATCCGGGATCCGGGTCTGGACGGTGGCGTACTTCGGACTGCTGGGGTTCGGGTTTCTCTTTGTGGAGATCCCCCTGGTGCAGTCGTACATCCTGTTTGTAGGCGAGCCGACGGTGGCCCTGGCCGTGGTCCTCTTCGGTCTGCTCCTCGCCTCCGGGGCCGGCAGCCTGCTGTCCCCACGGCTTCATTGGCGCGGGGCTGCGACCGTGCTGGTCGGGCTTGCTGCGGCGACGCCCTGGATCCTGGGAGGAGCGACGACGGCGATCCTCGGGATGACGGCGGCAGCGCGGATCGCAGTGGGTGTGATCGTCCTGGTTCCGCTGGGACTATTGATGGGGGTCATGTTCCCCCGGGGCATCGCCCACCTGGAGCGGGTTGCGCCGGAGATGATTCCGTGGGCGTGGGCAGTGAACGGCACGGTGTCGGTGGTGACCGCGGTCGTCGCGGTCCTCGTCGCACTCAGCGGAGGCTTCCGGCTGGTGCTCATGCTCGGTGCCGGTTGCTACGCCCTGTGCATCCCGCTGGCACGTCCCGGCCGGCGGGAGTTCAGTCCCGAGTGAGCGGAACGAAGCGGACCAGACCCAGGTTCTCGGCCGTGATGTCCCCGGTGGCGTCCTTGGTGAAGGCCCACAGGGTCTGCACGTCGCCGCTCGGCCCGATCGGGATCACCATCCGACCACCCGGCGCCAGTTGGTCGAGGAGCGGTTGGGGCACGTGGTCGGGGGCGGCCGTGACGATGATCGCATCGAACGGGGCGTGCTCCTCCCAGCCGGAGTAGCCGTCGCTGTCCCGGGCGGTGACCGCGTAGCCGAGCCGGGCGAGTCGAGCCGCGGCCGCGGTGGCGAGCTCGGGGATGATCTCTACCGTGTAGACGTCGAGTCCCATGGCGGTGAGGATGGCCGCCTGGTAGCCGGAGCCCGTGCCTATTTCGAGCACGCGGTCGCCGGGCTGCGCCTGCAGGGCCGCGCTCATCACGGCGACCATGTAGGGCTGGGAGATGGTTTGGCCGTGGCCGATGGCCAGAGGGTGATCGGCGTAGGCGTCGGCGACCTGGTCCTCGGGCACGAATTCGTGCCGCGGCACCGACCGCATCGCCTCCAACACCAGTGGGTCGGAGATGCCGCGGTTCTCTACCTGGAAATCGACCATCGTCATCCTCGCCACGCGGTACTGCTCCGGCTCCGAGATCGTGGTGACGCCTGCTGCGGTGGTGCTGGTTCCGGGATCCGTTGTCGCCACCGTCTCGGTTGTGGTCGTGTCCCGGGCGGTGGTGCCCATCGCGGTCGTGTCGGGCGGGGTAGGCGCCCCGCACGCCACCGCCACCATCGTCACCGCCAGGAGCCGCCGGTACTGCGCCATGGCAGGCTCCAGTATGTCACTGCCCCGCGCCGACGATCCGGCCGCGATCGCCGGCAGCCGGATTCTTGCAGTGTGCTGTCGATTGTGAGTCGTCGGCTCCTCCCTCCATCCGATGTCTTTGGGCGGGAGGCGGGAGGCCGGCCGTCCGGGTATACCCTTGGGTCTGTCCACCATACGGAGGCCCCGATGATCGACTTCCAGGATCGTGTCGTTCTCATCACCGGTGCGGGACGGGGCCTTGGCGCCCACCATGCCCGCCTTCTGGCGTCGCGTGGGGCGGCCGTGGTCGTCAACGACCCGGGGGTGGCCACCGATGGCACCGCTTCCGAGCAGCGTCCCGCCGACGAGGTCGTCGCCGAGATCAAGGCGGCCGGCGGTGCCGCCGTCGCCGACTACGGGTCGGTGTCCGATCCCGGCGAGGCCGAGGCGATGGTGGAGCGCGCCGTGGCCGACTTCGGGCGCATCGACGTCGTCGTGAACAACGCCGGGATCCTGCGCGACAAGGCGTTTCACAATTTGGAGTGGGACAACCTGAATGCGGTGATCGACGTCCACCTCCGGGGTGCCTTCTACGTCACCCGTCCCGCCTTCCGTCGCATGCGCGAGCAGAGCTACGGGCGGATCGTGGTCACGTCGTCCAACTCCGGGCTCCTCGGCAACTTCGGGCAGTCGAACTACGGCGCGGCCAAGATGGGCCTGGTCGGCCTGATGAACGTGCTGAAGCTCGAAGGCGCCAAGTACGGCATCAAGGTCAATGCCATCGCCCCCGTGGCGCACACCCGCATGACCGAGGACATCCTCGGGCCGGTGGCGGAGAAGCTCGAGCCCGGCCTGGTGTCGCCCGTGGTGGCCTACCTGTGTTCCGAGTCGTGCGCCGTGACCGGTGAGATCTTCTCGGTGGCCGGGGGCACGGTGAGCCGGATGTTCATCGGACTCACCCCGGGATGGTTCAAGCACCCGGAGCGGGAAGGGGTCCTCACCCCGGAGGACGTCGAGGCCAATCTGGCGAAGATCCGCGACGAGACCGGGTACGTCGTGCCCACCTCCAACCAGGACGAGCTGCAGAAGATCGCACCCTTGCTGTTCTCGTGAGACCGGAGCAGCCCCCGGCCGGTGCCGAGAAGGCGGCGTGGCGCGACTGGGCCCGTCGGGTGCGGAGCGGGCTCGACATGGAGAGCCTGTCGCCACAGATCACGGCAGCCCTCATCGCGTGGGGGCAGCTCATGCCGAAGACCCGCGTCCTGTTCTACGACCCGCTCCCCGACGAGCCCGACGTCACTTCGCTCGCCGGGGCGACGCGAGCGATGCTCACCCGGACCCCCGAGCAGGGGACCACGATCAGCGTCCATGAGTTCACGGCGCCGCGGGAGCGGCACCGCCTCGGGTTCTCCCAGCCGGCGGCGGGGACCGCGGAGATCGATCCCGCCGCGGTGGACCTGGTGCTGGTCCCGGGGCTCGCCTTCGATCGGAACGGGGTGCGCCTCGGCCGGGGCGGGGGCCACTACGACCGGCTGCTGGCGGGGTTGCGTCCGGATGCCCGCGTCGTCGGGGTGTGTCCGGCCGAGGTGGTGGTCGACGCTCTGCCCCGGGAGGCGCACGACCGGCTGATGACCCACCTCGCCACCGAACAGGGGGTGTACGCGGTGTCCGACCGCGGTCCGGGCGACATCGCCCGAGCCTGGATCGCGGCCGATCCTGATCCCATCACCCGGGCCGAGCTGCAGGCGCTGGTGGACTCCGGTGACACCGCAGCCCTGGGGGCGCGCCTGGTTCCCCTCGAGTTCGGCACCGCCGGGATCCGCGGTGCGGTGGGAGCGGGGCCGGGGCGGATGAATCGCGCCGTGGTGATTCGCACCACCCGCGGGTTGGCCGACTGGCTCACGGCCCAGGGCCGAGGTGGGGGAACGGTCGTGGTCGGATACGACGGGAGGGCCGACAGCCGGCGATTCGCCGAGGACGCGGTCGCGGTGCTGAGTGGTGCCGGGTTCGCGGCGCGCTGCTTCGATGGCGTGACCCCGACTCCGCTGATCGCGCACCAGGTCGTGCGCCAGGGTGCGGCGGCCGGAATCGTGATCACCGCCAGTCACAACCCGCCGCGGGACAACGGGTACAAGGTCTACGACCGCAACGGCGCCCAGATCGTGCCACCTGCCGACGCCGGGATCGCGGCCGCCATCGCCGCCGTCGGCCCGGCCGCCACCATCGTGCGCCGGTCCGGATTCGACGGGGCGGCGCCGCTCGAGGCGGAAGAGGCCTATTACGCGGATGTGCTGGCATTTCGGGGACGGGCACCGGCACCCGGTTCGGTGCCGATGGTCCACACCGCGCTGCACGGCGTGGGCGGACCGATGGCACTGCGGCTCCTTGCCGCCGGCGGCCACGAGGACGTCACCCCGGTGCCGGAGCAGTTCGAACCGGATGGTCGCTTCCCCACCGTGGCGTTCCCCAATCCCGAGGAGCCGGGGGCGCTCGCCCTCGCCGAACGCCTGGCGACGGAGCGAGATGCCACCCTGGTGCTCGCCAACGATCCCGATGCCGATCGCCTCGGGGTGGCGGTGCCCGGCCGGGAGGGGGGGTGGCGACGCCTCACCGGGAACGAGATCGGGGTCCTGCTCGGCGACTTCGTCCTCGAACGGGTCGGGGGCGGAGACCGCCTGGTGGTGACCACGGTGGTTTCGACCCCGATGCTGGCAGAGGTGGCCGCGGCCTACGGTGCCGCCCACGCCGTCACCCTCACCGGGTTCAAATGGATCTGCAATGCCGCGCTCACCCTCGAGGCCACCGGCAAGCGGTTCGTGTTCGGCTTCGAAGAAGCCCTCGGCTATACGATCGGTCCCGTGGTCCGCGACAAGGACGGTTTGGCGGCGGCATTGTGGTTTGCCGACCTGGCGGCGGTGTGTGCCGATGCCGGTGAGACCGTGCTGGATCGGCTGGCCCGCCTCGCGGTGCGCCACGGAGTGTGGGTGAGCCATCCCCTGAAGCTGGCCCGCGAGGGCGCGACGGGAAAGGCCGAGATCGCAGCGGCGATGGAACGCCTGGCCGGAGCCCCGCCGCGGGAACTCGGTGGCGTGCCGGTGGCGGCGGTGACCGACTACGCCATCGGAGCCGAGGCGCGCCCGCCCTGGCTCCCCGCCACCAGCCTCGTCGAGTTGCGGCTCGCCGACGGCGCGCGCGCCCAGGCGCGGCCTTCCGGCACCGAGCCCAAGCTGAAGATCTACGTCGATGTGCGGGGCGA
>DNGH01000202.1 GCA_003486285.1 Actinomycetota bacterium | reverse complement strand
CGGTCCACCCGGTAGAAGCGCTCGAAGATGCGATCCTGGTGGCTCTCGGCAATGCCGATCCCCTGGTCCGCAACCTCGATGAACACCGCAGCGTCGTCGACGGTGGTGGTGACGGTCACCCGGGGTGGCTGACCCCCCTTCTCCGGGAAGGAGTACTTGAGGGCGTTGTCGACGAGGTTCGACACGAGCGAGCGCAACTGGCGGGAGTCACCGGCGACGCGGGCCTCCATCGGAACCGGGGCGACCTCGAGGGACACGCCGCGCCCGGCGGCGAGCGGCTCCATCTCCCGGGCGACGGCGGCGACCACCGCAGCGATGGCCACCGGTTCGTCATGGCTGGTGAGCGCCTCGGCCTGGGAGAGGTCGAGGATGTCCCCGACCAGACGCGCCAGGCGTTCCGACTCGTGCCGCAGGCGCTCGGCGAGGCCGGCCGCCGCCGGATCGCCCGTCACCGATCCCGCCAGCGCCTCGGCGAGAGCGGCCAGCGCGGCCAAGGGGGTCTTCAACTCATGACTGACGTTGGCGATGAAGTCGCGCCGCATCGCGGTGACTCGTCGGGCATCGGTGACGTCCTCGACGAATGCCACCGCCCCGACACTCTCCACGCCGAAGTCCAGCGGCACCGCCGACACCTCGAGGACCGCCCGCACCGGCGTGTACAACTCCACCTCGACCGACACTGCGTTGCGGTCCAGGACGGCCCGTTCGATCGAGTCGCGCACCCTCACCTGGGCGACGGCCTCGCCGAGTCGGGTGCCGAGGAAGCGCTCCGCGGCGGCGTTGCTCGTGATGACCACTCCATGGTCGTCGGTGAGGAGGACTCCCAAAGGGGCTGACTGCACCGCTCCGGCCAGACGAGAGCGCTCTCGCTGCGCCTGGGCGGTGGAGCGCTCCAGGCGATCGAGGGCGGCGTCCAGCGCCGTGACGCGATGCCGCCTCCTCGGAGTCGAACCGCCGATGCGCTCCACCGCGGCGACGATGGCGCCGACATGGCGATGGTTGCGCACCCCCAGGACGATGGCGCTCACGGTGGCGAGCACGGCGACCCCGGCGAGCACGGCGGTGGTGATGTCCACGGAACGAGCATAGGAGGGCGTGCTCAGGCCCCCTGCCTGTGCCGAGAGTTCACCTCCAGTTCACCTCGGCGCCGCGAGACGGTCATCGAGCGCTTCTACCTTGCGCCGCGTCGGAGTGGGCTCGGCCCATCCGGCCTCACAACCAACCAGGAGGAAAGAACGACATGATCCGCAAGACCGGGCGTCTCACCGCCCTCTTGCTCGTCGCCGCGCTCATAGCCGTCGCCTGTGGCGACGACGACGCCGCGACGACGACCACGGCTGGAGCCACCACCACGACCGCCGGCCAGACCACGACGACGGCGATGGGCGAGACCACCACGACTGCGGCCGCGCTGAGCGGGCAGATCGTGATCTCGGGTTCCTCGACCGTCGAGCCGATCTCGGCGCGCGTCGCCGAGGCGTTCGAGGCGATGCACCCCTCCGTGGCCATCAGCGTCGATGGTCCCGGCACTTCGGACGGCATGGTGCTGTTCTGCAATGGCGAAACGGACATCTCGGACGCGTCGCGTGCGATCAAGGACTCCGAAGTGGAGACCTGCCTCGCCAACGGCGTCGAGCCGATCGAGATCAAGGTGGCCATCGACGGCCTGTCGGTGCTCACCGCCCGTGACAATGACGCGGTGTCGTGCCTGGACTTCGGCGACCTCTACGCCCTGCTCGGTTCGGAGTCGGTCGGTTTCGACTCGTGGGCCGATGCCAACGATCTCGCCGCCGAACTCGCCGCCGCCGGCCTAGGAGGCTCGCATGCCCCCTATCCGGATGCTCCGCTCGTTATCACCGCCCCCGGTGAGGAGTCGGGCACGTTCGACTCGTTCGTCGAGATCGTGCTCGCCGAGACCGCCGACCCCCGCGAGACCGATGACCTGCCCCGAATTGACTATGTCTCCTCCGCCAACGACAACGTGATCATCGAAGGCATCCAGAGCAACCCGAGCTCGCTCGGCTGGGTGGGGTACGCCTTCTTCGTCGAGAACCAGGCGACCGTCAAGGCCCTCGAGATCGACGGTGGAGACGGCTGCGTCGGCCCGAATCCTGAGACGATCGCCGCGGGCGAATACCCGATCTCGCGGCCCCTGTTCATCTACGTGAACAAGGCCGCGGCCGAGGAGAAGCCGGAGGTTGCCGCCTTCGTGGACTTCTATCTCTCGGCAGAAGGAATCGTCTCGGTCGACGACGCCGGGTACGTCCGGCTCACAGACGACGAACTGGCGACCTGGGTCGCCAACTGGGAGTCGCGTACCGTGGGCAAGATGGGCTGAGAGCACTCGCATCGCACGCCCCCGTTCTCCCTGGGGGCGAAGGGTGAGAGGGGCGGATCGGACAGGTAGTGTCCGATCCGCCCCTCCCCACGAACGGGTCGGTCGACGAGTCATCGAGGAGCACGGGAATGCAGACCACTCAGGCGATCGAGGTCCAGCTCAGGGGGGTTCCCTCGCGGCGACGCCGGGAGGTGCGGATCCGCCGGTTCTTCTTCGTCGCCGCCGCCACCTCGGTGGTCATCAGCGTGGCCATCATCGGATCGCTGGCCGGTGAGGCATGGACCTTTATCAGCAACGTCGATCTCGGCAGCCTCACCGACATCGGTTGGTATCCGCGGCGCGGCTACTTCGACATCAGCACGCTGTTCGTCGGAACCCTCACCGTCGCTGGCATCGCCATGCTGGTTGCGGCGCCGCTCGGGCTCGGCTCCGCCATCTACCTCTCGGAGTACGCCATGCCGCGCACCCGCCGGGTGCTCAAGCCCACTCTTGAAGTGCTCGCCGGCATCCCCAGCGTCGTGCTCGGGTTCTTTGCGCTCACGTTCATCACGCCGAGCGTGCTCCGGCCGATCTTTGGTGACCAGGTGGTCGGCTTCAACATGCTCGCCGCCGGAATCGGAGTCGGCATCCTCACCATCCCCCTCGTCGCATCGGTGAGCGAGGATGCCTTGCGGGCGGTGCCGCGATCACTGCGTGAGGCCTCGTATGGCCTGGGGGCGACCCGGATGGCGACCAGCGTCCGGGTGGTGTTTCCGGCGGCGGTGTCGGGCGTGGTGGCGTCGCTCATCATCGCCTTCTCCCGGGCGGTGGGCGAGACGATGGTGGTTGCCATCGCCGCAGGTGCTACCGGAGGCTCGCTGTTCGGCTGGAACGTCTTCGAGCCGGGGCAGACGATGACCGCCGCCATGGCGGCCCTTGCCATCGGCTCCGACCAGGTGCGCGGGGACGACTACGCCTTCCAGAGCCTGTTCTTCCTGGGGCTGCTGCTGTTCTTTGTGACGCTCCTCCTCAACGTCGTGTCGGAGCGGTTCGTGCGCCGCGTCCGGCAGAGGTACTAGCGATGAACCGGGCCGCCCTCGCCGCCGGACCCGAGACGGTGTCACGCGCCCTTACCCACCACCGCCGCGACGTGCGCGGCACCGTCTTCACGGTCGCCTTGTTCTCGTGCCTCATCGTCGCCATGGCGATCCTGGCAACGCTGCTCTACACCGTGATCAGCGGCAGCCTGCCGGCGTGGCGCGACCGCAGCCTGACCACGTTCATCACATCGCAGATGTCGGCCGACCCGCACGTCGCCGGGATCTGGCAGGCCTTCTATGGGTCGCTGACCCTCATGGTCTTCACCGCGGTGATCGCGTTCCCCCTGGGCGTGTCGGCGGCCATCTACCTCGAGGAGTATGCCTCGGACAACCGAGCGACCAGGTTCATCAATGCCAACATTCGCAATCTCGCCGGAGTGCCGTCGATCGTGTATGGCCTGCTCGGTTTGGCAATCTTCGTGAAACTCCTCGGCAGCATCACCGGGCCAGCCGTCGAGGGTCGCAGTGTCATCGCCGGCGGACTCACCCTCGGCCTGCTCACGCTGCCCATCGTGATCATCACCACGGCCGAAGCATTGCGGGCGGTCCCCAACGCGTTGCGCGAGGCCGCTTACGGCGTCGGCTCCACGCAATGGCAGGTCATCCGGCATCACATCCTCCCTGTGGGCGCTCCCGGTATCCTCACCGGCACCATCCTCTCGCTGGGTCGTGCCTTCGGCGAGGCGGCACCGTTGCTGCTGGTCGGTGGCATCACAACGTTCTTCAGTGTCGGGGACGCCTCGTTCCTCGAGGCACTGCAGGGGCGATTCAGCGCCATGCCGGTGCTGGTGTTCTCCTGGTCGCGTCTGCCCCAGGAGGAGTTCCGAGCGTTGACGGCGGCGTTGATCGTGGTGATGTTGGTCGTGCTGCTGCTGATCAACGGCACGGCAATCTACTTGCGCAATCGATTCGAGAAAGGCACATGAGCGTGAACGGACCAGTGTCGGTGGCGCGATCCCTCGGAGGCGGCGCTCCGGTTGCCGAGCGTTCGGTCGGGCTGCCCGTGTTCGAGCTCGAGGGACTCGCGGTCGAATACGGCTCGTTCCGCGCGGTCGACGACATCGACCTCACCATCGGCGCCAATGAGATAACCGCGTTCATTGGGCCCTCCGGTTGTGGCAAGACCACGGTGCTGCGCTGCCTGAACCGGAT
>DNGH01000090.1 GCA_003486285.1 Actinomycetota bacterium | reverse complement strand
CCGCCTCGGATGACATTCCCGCCCGCTGGCGGAGGGGAGCGATAATCCACTGGTGCCCATCCCATTCCGCGAGAGGAGTTGGCGCTTCTGGCTGGGTCTTGGGTTGCTCTTGTTTGCGGTGATGGCGGTTGCCCTTGGTACAGCAATGCGGCTGGCGACTGCCGATGGCACCGACGCCGATCCCGAGACCGGGGGCGTGGTTGTGATCTCGGGACTCCGCGTCCCGGTCGAGCGGCAACTAACCGAACTCTCGATTGGTGACGTCACCGTGTGGCAAGGGAGCGATGGGCCAATGGCCCGGTTCGACACCAGCGGACTCGGTTCCGACCGCTCGTTCAGTCCCGGACAGCCGAGTCCCGAGGCTCTCGTCGGACTGAGCGGTGATGTTATCTATCTCGGCGAGTTCGATGGACGGTCGCTCATCGTGTTTGGCGGTGAGGCCCGTGCTCGGAACCCGTGGGACTATGTCTACGAGTTTGTGATGGGCCACGGCGACCGCCGCCTGCTGGACGCAACATTCTCGTGCTGCACCGGTACCGGCGGCGACCCCGACATCGTTCGGGGTTGGCCGTGGACCGAAGCCGCGAACGCGCAATGGCTTGAGACACCGGCGGCCACCTCTGTCGTCGCTTTCGAGGTCGACGGCCGTGCCGTCGGTTTCCAGCGTCCAGTCGGGCGGATCGTGAACCTCCCGGTGAGCGGAACACTTCCGTACTTGGTCACGTTCACGGCCTACGGCGCCTCAGGAACCGTCCTCGTCAGCCACGACTTGGAGGTGCTCCCTTACATACCACCTCCAGATGCCGACGACCCTTGATGTCGCCCCAAGCGAATCATGGTTTCAGATGTCATTCCCGCACGCTGGCGGAGGCGCGGGGATCACACTCGGAGGTGACCTATCGAACACCTCGGCGGGATCGCACCGCCCAGAGCCCGGCTCCGAGCGCGAGTGCCCCGGCGGCGCCACTCAGGAGCACCCTGGTTCTCAGCGCCGACCGCGCCGCGGTCTCCTCGGGGGCAGTGCCTTGGATCAGAAGTTGGATGGGAGTAGCGAGTTCCCCGCCCCCGAGCGATACGTAGTTGGTCTGCTCGGTTCCATCTGTTCCCGTCCCCACGGTCACGGCCCAACTCGCATGATGCGCTCTCATGGGCCACAACATGGCTCCTGCTGCGACGGCCACGCCGGCAAGAGCAAGGGCGACAGAGGGTCTCTCGAGCATCTGGGAATGGTACGTCATGGAGAAACCAGGGGTCAGGCCTCAGGTGACCATTACACACTATGGCGGAGGGGAGGAGCGGCTCACCCGGGCAGGCAGAAGGGCGGGGCTCACTCCAGGGTGTGGACCGCCTGTTGGAGTTCGCTGCGGTGGATGATGCGGGCAACCAGCACCGCCTCATCCGCCGGCCGGAAGAGAATCCGCCAATCCCCGACCCTCAAGCGCAGCCACGGCGCGCTGCCCGTTAGGGGCTTGATGTCGAGGTTCGCCTCGCCGTCGCCGAGGCGCCGCAGTGCCGCCTCGATGCGATCGAGTTCTGGTCCCGGGCCCAAACGGCGCAGGTCGCGTGCTGCCCGTGTGGCGAGAAGGACGCGGCCCATCCGCCGTCCTCAGCGCTTGCGACGGATGCGGTCGATCACTTCGGCGGCAGGCCGAGCCCGGTCGGCAGCGAGGTCGCGGTCCGCAGCCCGCCGGTCGGCTGCATACTCCGGCGCGTTGGCGAGCACGAAGTCCTCCAAGGCGTCGGCGTCGACGGCCACGACCGCAGCCACAGGACGGCCGTGCTTGGTGACGATCATGGGACTCCCCGTCGACGAGACCTGGTCGATCACCTGGCTGGCGTTGCGGGACAGATCCCGGATGCCGATGGTTCCCAATCTGTCACCCCCGTCGTTGACTTGGCATTGTACATGCAAATGTCGTACATGACCAGGTAGTGTCCCGCACGCTGGCCACGGGGATCGCTCAGCTCAACCGGCGTCGATCACGCAGAACCGGTTTCCCTCCGGGTCGGCCATGATCACGTAGTCGGCATCCGCCGGCTTCTTGTCCCAGTGGACCTCGGTGGCGCCGAGGGCGAGCAGGCGCTGCACCTCGGCGGCCTGGTCCTCGGCATAGAGGTCGAGATGGATCCTTGGAGGCACCTGCAGTGTGGACCGCACCCGGTCCAGGGAGAGGTTCGGTCCCTCCCCGGTGCGGGGCCGGAGCAGTACGAAGTCGTCGCTGTTCTCGTCGCGGGGCACGTAGTCGAGGGCGGCGCTCCAGAACTCGGTCTGGCGCCGCAGATCGTCCACCCGCAGCACGATCGATCCGACGCGGATCATGGCGCCGGACTGTAGCCCGGGGCGAGTTCCGCTCGCCGGGCGGGAGAACCACCCGAATCCACAATCCCACCCGCGATATATCATGCTCCGCGGAGGGGTGGAGGTTCGGGCGTGTCGCGATTCATGACCAGGACGGTCGGCGCGCCTTCTGGAGAGGTCTGGGAGGCGGTGTTGGACGCTGCTTCCGAGATCGGCTTCGAGGCGCCGCCGGCGACCCGTCGCAGTGGTGAGGTCCGCTTGCGGGGTCCCCTGAACCGGACCGGGAGGAGTCCGACCCTGGCGGTGTCGGTGACGGACAACGGCCTTGGCGGCAGCACCCTCCACGTGTCGTGGGACGATCGCTTCCCGGCCCGCGTCACACTGCATCGCGCCGCCAACCGGCTGTGCCAGCGCACCCGCCACCTGATCGGCTGAGCCGCTACACCATCCCGTCGAGGTTCACCTTGCGCACCGCGTCGCCGGCGCCGCTGATCGGGGTGATGGCGATGACACCTTCAGCCGCGGCGCCGACGTCGGTGTCGCCATCGGTGCCGTCCTCGGCATGAACCAGCCCCCCATAGGAGTGGATGTACACCCCGGGGCTCTGCTCGGCGAAGAGGCGGTCGTATCCCACCCGTCCGACCCGGGTGATGCGCCGCGGGGTGGCGGCGTCGGCGGTGTCCGGGATGCCGACGTTGAACACATCGCCACTGCTCATCAGCGGATAGGCGTCGGCGACGATTCCGGCGGCGACCTGACCAACCCGGGTCCACATCCCGATGGCGTCGGGAGTGAGCGACCAGACCTTCCACTCCTTCCACGGGACGACCTCGGAACCGGTGGAGAAGGCGATGGATGGCACCCCGGCGATCCCGGCCTCGAGGGCGGCGGCGGTGGTTCCGCTCGACTGCAGGTAGGCGGTGCCGTGGTTGTATCCGATGTTCACCCCCGAGACGACGATGTCGGGCTTGTGGGGGAAGAGGACATGGATCCCCAACTGGACGCAGTCGGCGGGGTAGCCGCTGCACGCCTGGACCTCGTACCCGTCGACGACGCGCTTCTCGACCGTCACCGGATCGAACCGGGTGATCGCCTTGGCCACCCAGGACCGCTCCCGGTCCGGTACCACCACCATCACCTCCCCGACCTCTTCGAGGGCGCGGGCAAAGGGGATCAGGCCGGGGGCTTCGATGCCGTCGTCGTTGCTGAGGAGGATGCGCATTCCCGTGACGCTACCCGGGAACCGAACCCTGTCCGGATATCGTCCCAGCGGCGACATCCCAAGGGAGGTTCCTTCCTCATGCGCCGCTCACTCGCTCTGCTCGCCGCGCTCGCCATGGCCCTGACGGCCTGTTCGGGCAACTCGGGTTCCACCAGCACGACGGGAGGGGTCTCGGGATTCGCCTCTGGTTTCAATCCGCGCGACCTCACCTTCTCGGCGCGCCTGGTCCCCTTCGATGCCTGTGACGCCGTGCTCGCCCACTTCAAGGCTGAGGCCCTGGAGCGGGTCGGTCCCTATGGTCTCGGCGGCGGCCCGATCTGGTTCGGACCGGCCTTCGCCGAAGGCGACGACGCCGGGGCCGGCCGCGACACCGCGACCACCCTCGCAGGCGGCGCCCCGGTTCCCACCGGTACCGAGGGTGGCAACGGCTATTCGGGAACCAACGTCCAGGTGGCAGGGGTGGACGAACCGGACATCGTCAAGACCAACGGCGAGTGGATCGTTTCGATCCTCGACGGGGTGATGCGCTACGTCGACGTGACGGGTGACACGCCGGTGCTGCGCGACGAGGTGCGGCTCGAGTCCGGCTGGGGCCATCGCTTCTTCATCAGCGGCGACCGGGCCTTCGTCTTCAGCCAGGGTGATCTGTGGGCGATCCCGATGTTCGCCACCGATGCCGCCCGGATCGCCCCCGGCGGCTGGGGCGAGCCGGTGTCGATCGTCCAGGAAGTCGACCTGACCGACCCCGACGCGCTGCAGGTGGTGCGGACCGTCCGCCTCGATGGCAGCTATCTCAGCGCCCGGGCGATCGGCGACACGGTGCGGATGGTGGTGTCCTCGTACCCGCACCAACTTCCGTTCGTGTATCCGTCCAATGCGAGTGCAGAAGACTTCGCACTCGACGCCAACCGCCGGATCATCCAGGACTCCAAGATCGAGACCTGGCTTCCCGGGTACACCACCTACGACGCCGCGGGTCGTGAGACCGCCAGCGGGCTGCTCGTCGATTGCTCCCTGATGCATCGCCCCGAGGAGTTCGCCGGGTTCGACACCCTTTCGGTGACCACCCTCGACCTGGGCGGTGCGCTCCATGTGGGCAACGGCACCGGCGTCATCGCCCAGGGTCAGACGGTGTACGCCTCGACCGAGGCGCTGTACGTCTCGACCAACGTCTACATCCCCGACGACGCCTGGGAGCGGTTCCCCAACGACATGCCGGCGCTGGAGCAGACCTACGAGACCGCGATCCACAAGTTCGACATCTCGGGGGAGGGTCCGGCGCAGTACCTGGCCAGCGGATCGGTGGAGGGGCATCTCCTCAACCAGTTCGCCATGGACGAGCACGAGGGCTTCCTCCGCGTAGCCACCACCACCGGCACGCCGTGGGGTGGTGAGGACTCCGTGTCCCAGGTCGTGGTGCTCACCGAGCGCAACGGCGAACTCGCCGAGGTGGGTTCCGTCGGCGACATGGGTGACGGCGAGCGGATCTACTCGGTGCGTTTCATCGGCGAGACCGGCTACGTGGTGACCTTCCGCCAGGTGGACCCGCTGTACGTGCTCGACCTGCGCGATCCGGAGAACCCCACGGTGTCCGGCGAGTTGAAGATCCCCGGCTACTCGGCCTACCTGCATCCGCTCGGCGACGGGTTGCTCCTCGGTGTCGGACAGGACGCCGACGACGAGGGCCGGGTCCTCGGAGCCAAGGCAACGCTGTTCGACGTGTCCGATCCCGCCAACCCGCGGGAGTTGGGCTCGTGGACCAAGCAGGACGGATATACCGATGTCGAGTGGGATCATCTCGCCTTCCTGTACTGGGCGCCCGAGGACGTCGCCGTGTTGCCACTGAACCTGTGGGAGGAGCAGTTCTACGGGGCAGTGGTGCTGAAGACCGACGATGGCCTGCGCGAGTTCGGCCGGGTCAGCCACCATCGTGAGGAGGGGGCGACGCCCACCACCGACTGCCGCATCGTCGATACCTCAGGCGACACCAAGGCCGCCGGCATGGTGGTCCTGGTGTGTGAGTCCGACGACATCGGCGGATATGCCAGCACTTATTGCGAGCGGATCCCGGCCGACGAGGCCCGGGCGTGGGTCGAGGAGTCCTACGGCATCGAACTCGGCGAGATCGCAGACAGTGAACGAGTCGAGCTCTGCTGGCCCGACTCGACCAACCAGGATCCCCAGATCATGCGCTCGATCGTGATCGGCGACACCCTGTGGACCCTGTCCTACCGGTCCCTGCAGGCCAACCGGATCTCCGACCTCGGAGTGGAAGCGACCCTCTGGTTCAACTGACCCGTCCCCTGACCGACGAACGCTGCTGCCCGCCACCCGGCGGGCAGCGGTCTATCTGGGCGACGGGGGCGCGCTTGGGCGCAACTCGCCTGCGGCGCAGCGAGCCGACCGGTGAAGCCCCGGCAAGCATCGTCGATCGCGCCGTAGGGGCGTATCGCGCTCGACTCGAGTCGCCGCCGCATTGACGCCGGGATCGGACAACTCGTGAGTCCATAGACTCGACACTCGATGTTCGCCCCGATCCGCGCCCTGCTCACCCCGCGCCGTCACGCTCCGCTGGCGGTGCTGGCGGGTGCCGCAGTGGTCTCGTTCATGTTCTCGGCCACCCCGTTTCTCATCCCGGAGGTCGCCGATCGCTATGGCGTGGCATTGGGTTCGGCAGGGTTCATCTCCACCTTCCAGGTATCGGGCTTCGGCCTGGTGGCGTTTCTGGCGGGTAGGTGGTGGCGCCCCACCCGCACGAAGCTGGTGATGGCCCTGCTTGCGATGGTGGTGTTCGATGCCGGCAGCGCCCTGACCTCGGACCTGCCGATGCTGCTCGGCCTGCGCTTCGCCGCCGGTGGTGCGGCGGGGGTGCTGACCTGGCTCGCCTGGGCCGACGCGATGCGACATCCGGGATCGATGCGTGACGTCGCCGCAATCGGCCCGATCACGGCACTCGTGTCCGCCCCGCTCCTGGTCTGGATGGCAGAGAGCGGCGGTGATCGCGCCCTCTACTGGGTGCTGGCGGTGTCGCCGCTGCTGGCCGTCTTCGTCCCGATCTCGTTCGGTGACGCGGTGCGATCGGCGCGGGATCCGATGAGCCCGTCACGCTCCAACCGGGTGCTGCTGTTCGCCCTGGCGATCATGACGATGGCCGGCGCCGCGCTCTTCGTCTTCGTGGGCGCCCTCGCCCAGGACGAGATCGGAATGAGCGGCCTGGGCCTCTCCCTCGGATTCAGCCTCCACTCGCTGTCGGGTCTGGTGGCGGCGCGCACCCCGGGCCGCCGCCGGCGATCCTGGCCCTGGATCGGCCTCACCGCCCTCTCGGCCGCGGCCCTGGTGGTGCTGCCGAACCCGGTGGTCTTCTACGTGGCGATGACCACCTGGGGCTACGGGTTCTGGATGGCGGTCCCCGGAGTGCTCGATGCGGTGGCGGCGTGGTCGTTCGTGCGCGAGGAGCGCGTCGGTGACGCCCAGTCGCTGATGGCGGTAGGGCGCGCCATTGGGCCTGCCGTGGGCGGCGTGCTGGTGGGCAACGACGCCTTCCTCATCCTCGGGCTCTGCGCCGGGGCCGGGTTGGGTGTGTCGACCGCGATGGTGGCGGGCGTCGAGACGTACCGGACCGACCGCAGCGCCCCGCGGCCAACCTGAGATTCAGCGGCGGAAGCGATCTCCGACGCGTCCCGCGCCGCGTCGGGCGCCGCCGACGGCGGCTCCGACCCATCCCTTGCCCTTGTCGGCGGCGCGGCGCGCCATCGGGAACTCCCTCCCCAGGATGGAGAGGCCGGCGAGGATGATCAGGGTTCCCGGGCCGGGAAGGGGGATCAGGAGCACGCCGACTGCCACCGTCGATCCACCCGCCATCGCCACCGACACCCTGCGGGCGTGGCGACGCACCACCGGCTTCGGGGGCGCTGGTGCGTCACTGGACTCGGGTACGGCGATGGCCATGCTCCTTCGACTCGAAATGTGGCTGCACGGTTCCGGGTGACTGCGAAGCTCAAGGCTCAAGGCTCTATCCCGGCTTGCGCGCCAGCAGCACCAGGCTGTCGAGTCGCCAGCGGTTCCCGGCGCGGAGCGGGTTGCTCACCATGCGGACCTCCTCCAGGCCGACGTCGGCGAGGAGGCGGCGCAGGTCCTTCCGGGTGAAGTGCCAGATGTGCTTGTGCGGCTTCAGGGTCCACCAGCGAGTGCGGAGCAGACGCGCGGGAAGCGAATCGAACTGCGGGCAGGAGAGGGCGACGATCCCACCGGGCCGAATCAGGGCCGCCGCCGCCACCATGAAGGCGTGCGGATCCGGGACGTGCTCGATAGTGTCCCAGAAGGCGACGACATCGTGGTCGGCCGGTGGCAGATCCATCACCTCGCCCACGTGCACCGTGGTGCCGAGGCGTTCCGAGGCGACCCCGGCGGCCACGGGGGAGAACTCGAGGCCGGCGACGGCGTATCCGCGCGCCTTGGCGGCTTCGAGGAACATTCCGTAGGCGCACCCCACCTCGTAGAGGCTGTGCCGCCGCCCGTTGCCGACGGCCGCATCGATCAGGTCGAGGCGCCCCTCCGCCCAGGTGCGCTGCAGACCCTTGGCCCCGGCGGTCTTGTACACCCCGGAGTCGAAGTAGGCACGAGCGCCGTACAGGTTGAGCCGCCCCTCGTGGTTGAGACGGGGGCTCATGAAGGCCTGTCCGCACTGCGGGCAGTCGACCAGGGCGAACTGGTCCAGCTGCCAGCGCTTCTTGCCGGGGAGGTGGCAAAGGAAGCAGACGGCGTCTTCGAAGTGCTCAGGGGGGTAGGTCCCCCAGCGTCCCGGTCGCATTCTCACTTCGCTCTCGATCGGCTCCACGCGATCGCCGCGATGGCACCTGCGACCGTGGGCACAGCGTAGGTGACGAACCGGAAGACCAGGACGCCCGCCGCCACCAGGGCGGAGTGCTCCGCGTCGAACCCGACGGTGAGCAGCCCGGTCAGCCCGACCTCGGTGACCCCGAGCGATCCCGGGGTCAGGGGGATGGTGGAGATGAGCCTGACCAGGGAGAACGCGGCAAGCACTTCGACCCAATGGACATCGGCACTAGTGACCCCCACGGCGCGGAGGGCCACTTGGAGGCATGCATAGAGAGAGAGGTGGTAGGCCAGGGTGGCAAGCATCAACCGCACCCACCGGGTCCCGACGGCGTCGCCGATGACCGCCAGGAAGCGGGCGGAGGGTGAGTCGGCGGGATGGACGGGCTTGTGCATGATCCGCCGCACCCAGGCGATTATCCGGTCGATCGGCTTCAGCACCCGGTACTTGAGGCTGGAGCGAAGCACGATGACGATCGCCGCGGCGCTGCTCAGCAGGGCGACCACTCCGATCAGCGTGCCCTCTGCCAGGCTCGCCATCTCGACGTCGGTGAACCAGGCTGCCAGCAACGCCACCGCGGGCAGCAGCATCCGGGCAAGGTTGTTCCACACCCCGGTGAGGACGACTGACGCCCCGATCTCGGCCGCGCTGTGACCCCACCTCCCCAGCATCACGTAGGTGAGGCCGACCCCGACGGCACCTCCCCCGGGGATGGTGTTGGCCGCGGCGGAGGAGACGAGTCGCCAGTACAGGGCTCGTCCCAGATGCAGGCCGGGTATCACCACCATCGTCGGCAGTGCCCCGATCAGTTGGCTGGTGACACCGACGACGACCAGGCCGACGATGGCCGCGATCGGGATCTTCTGGATCGCCCGCCACACTTCGTCGTAATCGGCGAGTGCGGGCATCAGACCAAAGAAGGCAAGGGCGATCAGCGCCGCAGTGATGATGCCGATCACGACCCGCCGGGTGCGGGACGGCCGAGAAGCGGCCTCGATTGCTGGCGAGTCGGACATCAGCGGGAGTGTATGAATCAGCCGCTGACCGCTAGGCGTACTCGGCCAGGAAGCGGCCTACTCTCGGGTGGTGAGTCTGCTCCGCGCGCGGCATCCGGTGGGCTTCGTCCTTGCCGTCGTGCTACTGATCGGCCTTGGCGCCTGCGGTGGCGAGCCCACCCCGAAGGTTACGGTGAGCGGCTACCTGCATGCCGGACCGATGTGCCCGGTCGAAAGCATCCCGCCCGATCCGGCGTGCGCCGATCGCGCCGTCGAGGGTGCAGTGATCCTGGTGCGCAACTCCGCCGGTGTCGTGATCGCCGAGCCCCGCAGTGAAGCCGACGGGACCTTCAGGGTCGACTTGGCTGCGGGAACGTACACACTCCTCCCACAACCTGTGGAAGGACTGATGGGCACGGCACCGGAGCAGGAGGTCGTCGTCGGTGCCACCCCCGTGACGGGCCTCGACTTCGCCTACGACACCGGCATCCGGTGATCTAGGTTCGCATCGCTCTGCTGCGCCCGGGGGCCGTGCCCGGCCGAGCCTCCTCGCGCCGAGGGTGGCCCTTTTGCGGGTCCGTTTCGGCCCATCGGCCCTGGCTCGGCCCGGGATCCGGTTGATACGGTCGCCCCAGTCCGTACCCGATCTGGGGAGAGCCATGCCCGCAGCGACCAGGCGTTGGACCGTGGTGGTCGGCGCCGTACTCATCCAGTTGTGCCTCGGCGCGATCTATGCGTGGTCCGTATTCACACCGACCCTCACCGACGAGGCGGGATGGAGCAAGACCGAGACTCAGATCGTGTTCTCGGTGGGCCTGGGCACCTTCGCCCTGATCATGGTGCTGGCGGGTCGGCGTCTCGCGACCTGGGGACCGCGCCGTCTCGCCGTGGCCGGCGGCCTCACCCTCGGTGCGGGTTACCTGATCGCCGGACTCGATGGCGGCACCAACTTCTGGATCGTGCTCCTCGGCGTCGGCGTGATCGGCGGCGCCGGCATCGGGCTCGCCTATGTGGTTCCGATCGCGGTCGGGATGCGCTGGTTCCCGGACCGCAAGGGGATGATCACCGGGGTCGCCGTGGCCGGGTTCGGGTTCGGCGCCCTCGCCTGGATGAAGCTCGGCGGCGAATGGGGCAACCTGATCGACGACCGCGGCATCGACTTCACGTTCATGCTCTATGGCGTCGTCT
>DNGH01000042.1 GCA_003486285.1 Actinomycetota bacterium | reverse complement strand
CGTCGACCCGCCACAGGGCCTCAGCGGCGAGGGCGAGCGCATCGAAGCAGAGCGCGATCGAAAGCCAGGGACCACCGGCGGCGAGGCCCGCCCAGGCCACGACGGCGAGCGCGGCATAGGCGGTGGCCCAGGACCGCCACCGGGCCGCGGCTCCGTCGATCAGTACTGCCGACCCAAGCAACACCAAGGGGAAGTCCGCCGACCCCGCCGCGACCGCAGCCGCCAACCCCGCCACACCTCCCGCGGCGACCAGCAACCCCGGTACCACGGGCCGCAGCCAGTGGCCGCGGTGCCGCGTCGGCTGGGTTGCCGCCACCGCCAGGTAGACCGCCCCGAGCGGCAGCCACATCAGCGGCTCCCCGAGTGGCTCGAGCCGCGGCGGGAGCAGGTCTGCGTAGGCGATGGCAGCCATCGCCGCCACCAGCACGACAAAGGCACCGGTGTGCAGCACCCAACCCAAGGCTGCGTAGACCACCGCGATCGTCAGCGACGCCAGGGCGATCCGGTCCCCGTCCGCGATGCTCAGCGAGACGACCGCCGGAAGCATCAGCAGGCCCAGGTAGAGAGGTGGCAGACCCCAAACCCGGCGGGGCTCGCCGCGACGATGGGCGATCGCACCCAGAGCGACCAGCACGATCGCCCCCACCAGCAGGGGCTCATGGAGATCGGAGCGGCCGACACCGAACTGGGCTCCGGTGAGCATGGTCGCGACCAAAGCCATGAGCCAGGCCGGCACCGACCGCACCGGAGATCGGGTGGTCCATGATCCCCAACCGAGCAGCGCTGCGGCCGACCAGGCAGTGGCAAGGACCACTGGGGTCGCCGGGATCGCCACCGCCGTCCCCAGCACGCCGAGGATTCCAGCCAGGTTGATCATCGTGTTGCGCAGCCGCGTGGTTCGGAGGAGGGCGGCGACGCCGGCAAGCAGCCAGGCCACGACGGCCACGACCAATGCCGATCGGGAGCGCTCGGCCGCGACCCAGGCGATCTCCCGAGCCGCCATCACCGCCGCGAGCGGCAGCGCCACCGCGCCCACCACCGCATGGAACATCGTCTGTGCGCTCGCGGGCAGGGACGGAACGAGCATTCGACCGCGGTCGCCGGCAACGGTCACAGCCAGGTGAGTCAGCGCGACCGCAGCGGCTCCCACGAACAGGCCAAGATCGGTGCGTGCTCCCAGCGCCGGTGCCGCCCAGACCAGCACGTGGCCGATGAGGTTGGCCTCCACCCCGATCGAGTCCCTCCGCATGGCAGCCACGACGAGCAGACCCACCCCCGTGACAGCCAATGTGGCGGAGTCGAGGACCGCCGGACTGGCGCCGGTCGCACGCAGGACGAACGCCGCGCCCGGCACGAAGACCAGGACCATCGCGGGAAGACGTATCAGCCACGGGGTGGAGGCGATCGCGACCACTGTCCCCGCCGCCAGGAGATGCCAGCCGAATTCGACCCGGTTCAGGTTGCCCGCCTCGAATCGGGCCAGAGCCACCAAGACCCCGACGGCGACAAAGCCGAGCGAGATCGGCGACAGGCCGCGGACTGCCGAGTCCTGGGGAGGCACGAATCGAGCCAGGGCCAGAACCAGACCCGCGGTCAACACCGCAGGGGCAACTGCCGCGGAAGGGATCACCCGGGCGACTCCGATGGTCGCCGTGGCCCAACCCACCGCCATCACCCCGGTGCGAACCTTGAGGCTCTCCGGCAGAGGCACCACCCGCGACAGCCACCCGGCCCAACGCGGGTAGCTCTGTACGGGTGCCATGGCGCCCGCCACCGTCAACCCGGCGACGATGCTCGACCAGGGATCGAACAGCGCGACCAGCAGACCAGCCAGCCCGACGACGCGGAGACCGGCGACCGCGGGCCGCAGCGAGATGCCGAGTCCGGGAAAGACGAACAACACGCCTGCGCAATAGACCGCGAGGCCATAGCCGACCCACGGATCGGGAATCCCGATCCAACGCGTTGCCACCCACGCCGCCCCGAAGGCGACGACGGCGATTCCGGACAGGGTGAATCGAATCCACCGTCGCAGCCCCTCCCCGAGGTCGCTCCAGACGAACCCGGCGGTTCCGCCGAGGAGTGTGACCAGGCCGGTGAGGGTCAAGATCGAAGCGGCCGCGAACTCGGCGGACACTCCCGAAATGCCCTCGACGAGAGCAAAGGCAACGGCGAGGCCCACCACGACAGGGAGGACGACCAGGCCGGAACGCACTACCGCCACGGCGACGGTGCCGCGCCAAGGGGACAGACGCACCACGGCAAACGTGAGGGTCATCGCGAGCAGCACCGCCGTCATCTGCACCCACGAGATGCCGTCGCTGGTGAACTGGGCGAGCGAGGTGAGCGCACCGTCCTGCAACAGCGGTAGCGCGTCCTCGAGGAACAGCCCCAAGGCTCCGGCCGCCACCCAGATCCCTGGGCCCACCAGATAGGCGTAGATGCTCGCTCGCTTCGCGGCCAGGACGTACACCACGGCACAGATCGCCCCGACGGCGGCGTACCCAAACCATCGGGCCGGACCGTCCAGATCGGGAGGACCCCAAGGGGCGCCGTCCTGGAACAGCGACGAGAGCATGATCGGCAGCGACACGGCTCCCAGGAAGCCGATGGCATTGGCGGTGAAGGCGATCCCGGTGCCCACCCGCAGCAGCCACGCCAGCCCGAACAGGGTCACTGGCAGCGCCGTGGCCACCACGGGGCGCCACGGCGCCCAGCGCTCGCCTTGCACCATGTCGCCGTAGAAGCCGAGACCGTAGAAGGCGAAGATCACGAGGGTGAGCAGGAGGACCCCGAAGTAGGTGAGAGCGTGGATGGCGACGTCGGCACTGAAGGTCTTCCACATCCCGACGCTCGCCTTGCCGAGCCGGCGAAGGCCGATCGCGAGCACCGATGGCTCGGCGGGGCGCGGCGGCGGCGGCGGCTGCGGCCGTGCCGGTCGGGGCCGCGGAGTCGGCTGCGCCATTGGTTGCCGGGGCTCGACCGGTGGTGTGGGGGACGCCTCGAAGCCGGCCCGCAGATCCTTGACCGTGGCCGGCCCCGCGGCCGACTCCGTAGCAGCCGCCGATACTCCCGGCTGCGCCGGGACCGCGGTCGAGACCGCCGCCAGCCTGCGGCTGTCGACCCACCACAATCGGCCCTCGGGAATCCGGACGCGAGTGAAGGCGCCGCGCGGTTCGACCACCTCGAGGATCGTCCCGCCACGGATCAGCGTCGTGAACCCGGTGTTCGGCTGCGGCGGCTGCGTGCCGACCCAGGCGGGGAGTCCCTTGGCGACGCGCACCGTCGGATACCGCGCCGACTCGGCCGGTACGGTCGTCGCGGCCGGGGGTGAAGGCTCGACGGATCCCAGACCCGCTTGGCGGCGGTTTCGGTATTGGATCAGCCGCTGCGCCAGGTCTGGTTCGATCACACCGTCGCGCACCGCATCGATCAGGAAGGCGCCCAAGTTCTCTCCCTGATCCAAGGGGGCCACCGCGGCGGTGGGGGACGGGAGATCCGCGACGGCTCGATCGGCCGCCTCGACCTGGATCTTGGCTTTGGTGTCCTTGCTGGCAACGACGGCGAACCCGAACAGGGCTCCGACGACGGTTGCCGTTGGCTCGCCCGTCATCGACCCCAGCCCACCGCCGATAAGGGCACCCACCCACGGCTTCAAGCGTCCCCCCTGGGTTGACCACAGGCTAGGTGGCGACCCGGGGCGCACTAGGGCACAAAGTCCCCGTAACTGAGCACCAGCCGATATATCTGAGCCATGAGCCATGAGCCATGAGCGGGGTACGCGCCGTGCTCAAGGCTCAGGGCTCAAGGCTCACAACTCTGAACTCTGAACTCTG
>DNGH01000120.1 GCA_003486285.1 Actinomycetota bacterium | reverse complement strand
CCGGGTGCGGCGCCGGAAGAGGCGCACCAGTCCGGGCACGAGCACCCATCCGACGATCTGAGCCCCGGCCACGATCCCGGCGGCGACGCCCGCCACCCAGAAGGCGGTGTCGTCTCCGTACAGGTCGAGGAGATGGGGTTGGACCGCATAGAACGCGTAGAGCCCGACCCCGAGGGTGAACGGCGCCGACAGCATCGCCCAACGCACCGGCCGCAGCCGCAGTCCTCCCTCGATGGAGGCGCGCAGCACGGCGCGCACCTGGGCGCCGACCGTCTCGCCACGGCGCGGCGCGAAGCCGATGTCGTGCATCGCGGCGAAGGCGAATACCAGGGTCGCCAGCAGCAGGACGGCGCGCGCCACATACGGAGCCCCCAGCGTGGTGGCCTGAGCGAGGAAGCCACCGGCCACCGAGCCGACGAGCATGGCGACACCCTCGACGCTGCGGCCGCGGGCGAACACGGCGGCGATGTCGCCGGTGTACCCGGTGGCGGCAAGGGCATCGACCAGCCAGGCCTCGACGGCGCCCGAGAAGAAGGTGAACCCGAGCCCGATCAGGGCCGAGGCCGCGGCCCATCCCCAGAACGGTGCGGCGATCGCCGACATGAGAAGGTAGATCAGGGTCGAGACGAGGAGCGTCGCGGTTCCGATGAGAAACGAGGCACGTCGTCCCCGGGTGTCGGCGACCACGCCCGTCGGCACCTCGAAGACGACCATGCCCAGCGTGTAGAAGGCGTTGGCCGCAAAGGCCTCGGCATTGCTCAGACCGGCGTCGAGCAGGAAGAGGGTGTTGACGGCCCAGATGAACGACGCCCCGAGTGTCTTGAGCAGCACCAGGGTGAGGTACGTGCGCTGCACGGTGCGAGCGGCGGGGGGCACCGGCGGCACCCTAGCGATGTCGTGGGTCGCGGTAGGGTGCCGCGTGACCTCGTCCCTCCCCCCAGAGCGGCATCGGCTCGACGCCTCCCATCACCCCACTCCGTTCTCTGCCGAGGAGATCCGTGCCGCCTGCGCTCCGGGGCGGCGCAACGTGTTCCGGGTGGCCGCCGCCGGGGCCGAGCCCTATCTCGACACGTGGACCTTCGACGGCGGCGACGCCACCCGCGGAACCATGAGCCATCTCCGCACCGGGCTCGACGGGATGCCGCGCTCCGAACTGGAGCAGAGCGAGGCGACGTGGGGCGAACTGCAGGCCCATGCCTCCTATCCCGTGGCCACGACCAGCCTCACGGTGTCGGCCGTGTCGGTCGGGGCCGGGACCTTCGAGGGGTGGAGGTACGAAACCGTCGAAGGCGATACGGTGACCCGGGCCTGGTTCGCCCGCACCCTCCCCGGACCACCGGTGCTGATCGTCGCGGCGCGCCGCGGCGTCGAGGTGCTGCGATACGAACTGCTGGCCTTCGAGGATCCCCGCGGCTGAGCCGGGCGGTCTGGCTTCCGGCGGCTGTTACCGTGGCCCTGTTCCCGGCGCCGGCTCCCAGAACGGGTGGCAGCGCGCCGGGTGATCGGTGGAGATGACCCAGACGAACACACCTGAATCCTCCGCGAGCAGCTTTGCTGAGCTCGGAGTCTCTCCGGACCTCGTGGCGGCGTTGGCGCAGCGGGGGATCACGGAGCCCTTCCCGGTACAGACCCTCACCATCCCGGATGCCCTGGCCGGCCGCGACGTGTGCGGCAAGGCACAGACCGGATCCGGGAAGACCCTGGCCTTTGGCCTTCCCCTGATCGAGCGAACGGCGCACGCCGACCAGAAGGACCCACACGGCCTGGTGGTCGTGCCGACCCGCGAATTGTGCGTGCAGGTGTCCGAGGCGCTGCGTCCCCTCGGCGAGTCACGCGGGCTCACCCTGGCCTCGGTCTATGGAGGCGCCGCGATGGGGCCGCAGATCGCGCAGTTGCGCAGCGGGGTCGACCTCCTGGTGGCGACCCCGGGGCGCCTGATCGACCTGATCGACCGCAAGGCGGTCGACGTGACCGGGGTGGCGTCGGTGGTACTCGACGAGGCCGACCAGATGGCGGACATGGGCTTCCTCCCCCAGGTCCATCAGATCATGCGGCGCATCGGCGGCAAGCCGCAGGTCATGCTGTTCAGCGCCACCCTCGACGGAGCGGTGCAAGGCCTGATCAACCGCTACCTGCACGATCCGGTGCGCCACGAGGTCGCTTCGGTCGGCGACCTCGTCGACACCCAGACGCATCGCTTTCTCGCCGTGCACCACATGGACAAGCCCAAGGTGGCGGCGCGCATCGTCCGCAGCGTCAAGCGGACCCTGATCTTCGTCTCCACCCGGCACGGCGCCGACCGCGTCGCCGAGGACCTCCGCCGCGAGGGAGTCGACGCCCTTCCCATCCACGGTGATCTGCGTCAATCCGACCGGGAACAGCGCCTGAACGACTTCACCGATGGGCGCCTTCCTGCTCTGGTGGCGACCAACCTCGCGGCGCGAGGGTTGGACATCCCCGACGTCGACGTGGTGCTCCACTACGAACCACCACAGGACTACAAGGACTTCGTCCACCGCTCCGGCCGCACGGCGCGGGCCGGCGAATCCGGACTCGTCGTGACCCTCGTCGAATGGGATGAGGTCGAGGAGGTGCAGCGGCTGCAGAAGGCCTCCGGACTCACCTATGAGATCGTCAAGATGTTCTCCAACGATCTCCGCCTCGACGACCTGGTGGCGCACGAACCGGACATGGTCACCCTGCGGCGCACCAGCGACGTGGAACTGTCGCGTCGTTTCCGCAGCGGAGGGCGCCGCCGCCGCTGAGGGGACTGCTTGTGCCCAGTAACCAGCACCGTAGGCTCGTCTTCTCGTTCCAGTCTGCGAGGCGGGAGTGATGGCAACCACTGACGATC
>DNGH01000027.1 GCA_003486285.1 Actinomycetota bacterium | reverse complement strand
CGGCACCCGGCACCCGGCACCCAGGGGGCCTTCCGGCCCGGGATGCCGCGGCGGGCCTGCGATAGCGTGGCGGTGATGACCCAGATGCTGTCCCGCGCCACCACTGCGGCCCGGATCCTCCTCGGCGACGAGGCCGTGGCGCTGGGCGCCATCGACTCCGGCGTCACCGCCGCCTACTCCTATCCGGGGACCCCGGCGACCGAGATCCTGGAAACGATCCTCCACGCCGCCCCGGAGGGGGTCACCGCCCACTGGACCGCCAACGAGAAGACCGCCTACGAAGCGGCACTCGGGGTGTCGATGGCGGGCCGGCGCGCCCTGGTGGCGATGAAGCACGTCGGGCTCAACGTCGCCGCCGACCCGTTCATCAACTCGGCCCTGGTGGCGATCGGTGGTGGGTTGGTGGTGGCCGTCGCCGACGATCCCGGGATGCACTCGTCGCAGAACGAGCAGGACTCCCGCTACCTCGCCGAGTTCGCCCGCATCGTGTGCCTGGAACCGGGCTCGCCGCAGGAGGCATACGAGATGACCCGGGAGGCGTTCGACGTCTCCGAGCACTTCGGCATCCCGGTGCTGGTGCGCCTCGTGACCCGAATCGCCCACAGTCGCTCCCCGGTGAAGACCGCACCGCCGCGGCGGGCCAACCCGGTGCACAAGACGCCGGACCCGCAGGATTGGATCCTGATCCCGGGGAACGCCCGCCGCCGCTGGCGGCATCTCCTCGACACTCAGGAGGCGCTGGTCGAGTGGAGCGAGGCGTCCACCCACACCACGCTGCAACTCTCCGACGACGACCACGGCCTCGGGGTGATCACCGCCGGCATCGGTCGCAACCACTACCTGGAGAGCCTGCCCGAACTCGGCTACACCCCGTCGCACCTCCACATCGGGGCGTATCCGGTTCCGGCGGCGGCGGTGCGCCGCCTCGCCCAGCAGGTGGAGCGGATCCTGGTGATCGAGGAGGGCTACCCGTTCATCGAGCGAGCACTCGCCGGGGTACTCCCGACGCGCTGGGAGGTGCGAGGCCGGGCCACCGGGGCACTGCCCGGCGACGGTGAACTCACCCCCGATGCGGTGCGATCCGCCTTGGGTCTGGCACCGCGTCCCCGCCGCGATCTCTCCGGGTTCGTCCTGCCCGGCCGCCCCCCACAGTTGTGTTCGGGCTGCCCGCATGAGGACTCGTTCGCCGCGGTGCTCGCCGCGATGGAAGGGGTCGACACGCCGGTGGTGATGTCCGACATCGGTTGCTACGCCCTCGGGGCATTGCCGCCGTATCGGGCGATCGAATCCTGCGTGTGCATGGGCGCCTCGATCGGGATGGCGAAGGGCGCCGCCGATGCCGGGTTGCTTCCCGCCCTCGCCGTGATCGGCGACTCCACCTTCCTCCACTCCGGGCTGACCCCGCTGATGGATGCGGTCGCCCACCGCAGCGCCATCACGGTGATCATCCTCGACAACGGCACCGTGGGGATGACCGGACAGCAACCCACGCTGCTCCCGGGCTCCCGGCTGCCACCGATCGTCGCCGGACTCGGGATCGATCCTGAGCACCTCCGCGTCATCGAGATCACCAAGCGCAAGGTCCCCGAGATGGCCGAGATCATCCGCACCGAGATCGCCCATCCGGGGCCGTCGGTGATCATCGCCGTGAAGGAATGCGTCGAGGCCCGCAAGGACCGCCGCGCCGCGAGGGAGTCATGAAGGCCGACATCGTCCTCGCCGGAGTCGGAGGCCAGGGGGTGCTCTCCGTGGCGGGGATCCTCGCCGAGGCGGCACGCCGCGAGGGACTCGCGGTGAAGCAGGCCGAGGTGCACGGGATGGCACAGCGCGGTGGGGCGGTACAGGCGACGCTGCGCATCTCCTCGGATCCGATCGCCAGCGAGATGGTGTCGCGCGGCGCCGCCACGATGATCCTGGGACTGGAACCGGTGGAGGCGTTGCGCTACCTCGACTACCTCGCCCCCGACGGCGTACTGCTCAGCGCCGCCGACCCGGTCGCCAACGTCCCCGACTACCCGCCAATCCAATCGGTCCACGAGCGGATTCGCAGCTTGGGGGGCCATCTCATCGACGCCAACCACATCGCCAAGGAGGCGGGATCGATCCGCGCCGCCAACGTGGTGATGGTGGGAGCGGCCTCGGCCCGCCTCACTCTCAGGGTGGCCACCCTCGAGGCGGCGATCGCCACCGGCTTTGCCGCCAAGGGCGAGAAGATCGTCGCCATCAACCTTGCCGCCTTCCGGGCGGGACGGGCCGCGCTCGCCGCGCTCGCGGGTTGAGCGTGGCGCTCGGACCGACCCCCGAATCCGCGGCCGTCGTCGCGTCACTGGTGACGGGACGCACCCCGGGTGCGGTGCTGGCCGAGGCGGAGGCCCAGCGCATCACCGCCGCCCTCGGGATCGGGCTGCCCCGGATGGAAGTGGCCGCTACGGTCGAAGCCGCGGCCGGGGTCGCGCTTCCCGGGGGTCGGGTGGTGGTGAAGGTGTCAGGTCCGGCGCACAAGACCGACCGCGGCGGGGTGCTCATCGTGGCCAACACCCCCGAGGCGATTCGGTCCGCCGCCGCGACGATCGCCGCGAGCGGACCGGGCGAGATCCTCGTCGCCGAGCACGTCGCCCACGATGCCGGCAGCGAGATCCTGGCGGGGGTGCGCTGGACCGAGGGGTTTGGCCCGGTGGTGACCATCGGTCCCGGCGGGACGACCGTGGGACGCGGCCCGGATCCCGCGGTGATCGCTCCGGCGACCGCGGATCGGACCGAAGCGACGTTGCGGTCCACCCCGGGCGCCGCGGCGCTGCTCTCCGGATGGCGCGGCACACCACCAGCGGCCACCGCGGCGCAACTCATTGGAGTCGCCCGGGCCCTGCTCGGCCTCGGCGTCGCCGAGATGCCGGAGCACCTCGTCGAGTTCGAGATCAACCCACTGGTGTTCACCGCGGCCGGTCCGGTGGCGCTCGACGCCCTTGCCGTCGTCGGTGGCGCCCGGGAACCGGAGTCGCACCCGCGCCCCTCCGGTGGCATCGCCCGCCAGTTGCATCCCAAGTCGATCGCGGTGATGGGGGTGTCGGAGCGGCTCAACCCGGGGCGGGTGATCCTGCGCAACCTTCTCGGCGCCGGGTACCCACCGGATCGGATCACCGTGATCAAACCGGGGATCGCTGAGATCGACGGGTGCCGCTGCGTCCCCACCCCGGGGGCGCTGCGGGAACCGGTGGATCTGCTGATCCTCGCCCTCGATGCCGCCGCCACCCCCGAGGCCGTGGAGCAGGTGGTGGCGGCGGGAGCGGCGCGCGCGGTGATCTTGATCTCCGGCGGGCTGGGCGAGGTGGCCGGCACCGAATCCGCCGCAGCGCGGATCCGCACCGCACTCGACCGCGCCCGCGCCGCGGGACGACCCGCGCCGGTTCTCACCGGACCCAACTCGATGGGGATCCGATCGGTACCGGGGGGCTACGACGCCACCTTCATCCCCCCGGAGCGGATGACGCCGGCTACGGGAGAGGTGGGAAACCCCCCTCCCGGCTCCGCCGGCACTCCTATGCCAGGCGAATCGG
>DNGH01000107.1 GCA_003486285.1 Actinomycetota bacterium | reverse complement strand
TCCTTGCCGACGAGGCGCCAGGCTGCCTCGACGCCACCCGCCGCGGCACTGAACATCCAACCCGGCAGATACCGCACCTTGCGCTCCAGGCCGGAGATCCGCGTCAGCAGGGCCACCGCCTCGGCGACCGTGGGCGACCAACCGTTGACCAGGTAGCGCTCCCCCGGCTTGCCCCGGGTGGCGGCGAGGACGTGGGCCTCGACCGCATCGTCGACGAACACCAGCGGCATCCGGGTCTGCACCGCCCAGCGCAGCCTCCCCTGCAGGAACCCGATGAAGATCCGGGCGCTGCCGTGGGTGCGTCCCGGGCCCTGCACCGAGGAGGGGTTCACCGCCACGAGTTCGATGCCGAGGCGGGCGGCGTCGGCAAAGGCCGCCTGCTCGGCGAGGTGCTTGGACCGGGCGTACTCGGAAAGCCACTGCCGCGGCGGTGGCGTCGCCTCCGATCCGATCGTGCCGGGCGCCTCCCCGATCGTCGCCGCCGACGAGGTGAGGACGATCCGCCTCACCCCGGCGCGCCCGGCGGCAGCGACCACGGTGCGGGTTCCCGTCAGGTTGACCTCGAGGCGGTCCCGGTCGCACATCGCCACCTCGCCGGCGACGTGGAACAGCAGGTCGCATCCGCCGAGACGCTGCTCCCAATCCCCGGGTTGGAGGAGATCGCCCCGCACCGGTTCGGCGCCGAGGTCGTGCACGATCTGCGCGGCGCGGTCGGAACGGGCCAGGGCGCGCACGTGATCGCCGGCGCCGACGAGGCGGCGCAGCAGGGCGCCACCGACCCAGCCCGATCCCCCGGTGAGGAAGACGTCAGGCACGGGTGCGCGCGGCCCGCAGCACCTGCGCAAACGCCCGGAAGTACCCGTAGCCCGACATCACGGTGACGGCGACCGCCAGCAGCATCGCCCACTGGTCCGGGAAGAGCCCGCCGTACCGGTCGGGGGTGCGCAGCAGGGCCATGAAGATCGCCAGGTACTGCACCACCGCCTTCGATTTCCCGAAGACCGAGGGCGGCACCTTGACCCCATCCATCGCCGCCACCCCGCGCAGCCCGGAGACGGCGATCTCGCGGCCGACGATGACGAAGGCCGCCCACGCCCAGGCGCGGTCCACCGCCACCAGCCCATAGAGCATTCCTGACACGAGCAGCTTGTCGGCGATCGAATCGAGAAACGCGCCGAGCAGCGTGGTCTGCTTCCAGCGCCGCGCCAGGTAGCCATCGAAGAAGTCGGTGGTCGAGGCGATCCACATCAGCGCCGCGGCGATGCCGTAGGCATGATCGATCGGGTCGTCGGGGAGGATCAGGGCGAGGATCGCCGGAATCAGGGCGATCCGCAGATAGGCGAGACCGTCGGGTACCGACATGATTCGATGCTACCCGGCGGGGCCGCTGGCCCCGGCGGAGTTGGGAGTCAAGAGTTCAGAGTCAAGAGTCCGGGGGCCGGATCACAACTCTGGACTCTGGACTCTGAACTCTGAACTCTGAACTCTGAACTCTGAACTCTGAACTCTTGACTCTGAACTCCCCCTCAAGGGCAAACAGTGGGGCCCGCCGGAGGCGGGCCCCACCACTGCACGCGAACCGGCTCAACTCTTGTTGCGCCAGTCCTCCCACTTGTCTTCGGCCTTGTCCTTGACCTCGCCGGCGACTTCCTTGGTCTTGTCCTTGACCTCGCCGGCGACTTCCTTGGTCTTGTCCCAGGTGCGCTCGACGACGGGTTCGGCCTTCTCCCAGGCGTTGCTCGAGACTTCCTTGGTCTTTTCCCAGGTGCGCTCGACGACAGGTTCGGCCTTTCCCCACACGTTGCCGGTGGTCTCCTTGGTCTTGTCCCACATGCCTGCGGTCCCAGGGGCCGCGGCAGCCATGGTGGGCTTCTTGGCGGGAGCCACCTGCTGCTTCGGGGTCACCTTCTTGGCCAGGCCGGGGATCGGCTTCTTCTTCGCCGCGGTGCTCTTCGCCTTGGCGGCGGTGGTCGTCTTCTTCAGGGGCTTCTTGGCCGCGGTGGCCTTCTTGACGGCCTTCTTGGCGGCAGTGGCCTTCTTCGCCGTGGCCTTGGTGGCCTTCTTCACCGTCTTTTTGACCGGCTTGACGGCCTTCTTGACGGTCTTCTTCGCCGCGGTCGTTGCCTTCTTCACCGGCTTCTTGGCGGCCTTGGTGGCCTTCTTGACGGTCTTCTTCGCCGTCGCCTTCTTCACCGGCTTCTTGGCGGTGGTCTTCCTGGTGGTCACCGATTGCACCTCCCGGTAGGGGTCCCGACTCAGCATACGCCCGCGAGCGATTTCATTCAGCAGGCGACGCCGGATTTTTTGCCGCGACCCCGGGCCATCCCGCGCGGTGCTGCCACAATCACGGAGCGTGAAGCTGCAACCGGTGCCACCACCCCCGGGATTCCGGGACTCCATGGCCGTCACCTACGACGGCGTGGCCCAGCAGCGGGAGGCCATGGGGGAGGCCGACTGGCGCTGGCCGATCGCGGCGATCTTCCTCGACATGATGCGGCGGCGCAGTCTCGACTCGCTGCTCGAGATCGGGGCCGGGGTGGGGTTCACCAGCCGTTGGTTCGCCGATCACGGAGTGGCAGTTACCGCCACCGATCTCTCTCCCGCCCAGGTGGAGTTGTGCCGCGCCAAGGGCCTGGAGGCGCACGTCCGCGACATGTACGACCTGGGGTTCCCCGCGGGCACGTTCGGGGCGGTATGGATGATGAACTGCATCCATCACGTTCCCTCGGCGGACACCGCCGCAGTGCTCGCCGGCATCGCCGACGTCCTGCAACCCGGTGGGCTGCTCTACCTGGGAGTCTGGGGCGGTGTCGACCGCGAGGGGATCCCCGAGGAGGACTTCTACCTGCCGCCGCGCTACTTCTGTTTCCGCAGCGACGCCACTCTGCTCGCCGCGGTGGCAGATCACTTCGCGGTGATGTCGTTCGAGACCTTCTCCCCCGGGGACAAGGATCCCGACGACGACCTGTACATGCAGTCGCTGTTCGTGCAGCGCCGCTAGGACGCCGCCACTTCCGAGGAAGTGATTCCTGAGATCCACGCGTGTGAGGTCCGGATCTGCCCAGTTGGAGTCGGGTGCGAGCCGATGCCCGAGCGGCTCTTTGGAGCACTCGCCGCTCACTCCAGCGGTTGTGCCTCGACAACCACCCGGGTGACGCGTTCGGCGAGGATCGTGAGGGTCACGCCGAACCCGATGGCGAGCACCCCCAGCGCGGCGGCGGCGGTCACGGTCTCGTCGAGGGCGATCACCGAGGTCACCATCCCCACCAGGGGAATCGCCATGAAGACCAGGGCGACGGTGGTGGCGCGCAGGCTGAGGACCACGATCTGACGGGCCCAGGCGGCGAACCCGGTGGCGAACACCGCCTGATAGGCCACGATGGCCGCAAAGCGTGGCGACCAGTCGATCTCGGGAAGTCCCTCCCACACCAGGGCGACCACGAGTAGCGGCAGCGCGGCGACGAGCATCTGCCAGGGCAGGGCATCCCGGGGGCCGGTGACCCAGCGGTGCGCCCGGGTGTGCACGATCACCGCGGCCTGGATCATGGCGGTGACGAGCAGCAAGCCATTGCCGAGGAGGACGTCGCCGTTGGACCAGGTGAACCGCCACGGCTCGAAGAGCAACACGATCCCGCCGATCCCGGCGAACAACCCCGCCCAGCGCCGTGGTGACATGCGCTCGCCGAGGGCGACCGAGGCGATGGGCACCGTCCACAACGCCGCGGTCCACACGAGCACCGAGGAGCGTCCCGCGGGGACGAACTGCAGGGCGAAGAACAGGATCGCCAGGTGCACCGCGGTGCCGGCGACTCCGACCGAGAGCACCACTGGCCAGTCCTGCCTCGGGAGCGGTCGCAGCCGACCGGTGAGCGCGGCGACCGCGGCGACCACCAGGCCGGCGGAGGTCACCCGGAGAAACGCAAACCAGAGCGGATCGATCGACTCGAGCCCGGTCTTCATGATCGGCCAATTGACGCCGAGCACCACCACTGTGGCCCCGAGTAGCAGCAGCGCCGCCACCGGGGTGAGGGGCACCACCCGGGGGGTGGCGGTCGCGGGGGGCGATGCCATGGGAGTCGAGGATAGGGATGCGGCCCAGCGCTCCCGGGTGAATCGACTCTCCGAGTAGAGATCGAAGTCCTCGGCGGGGGCGGCGATGCGGATCGGCCGTCTCATGACCTACTCCACGGGTTGCAGCCTCGCCCGAGCGGTGGCTACTCGGGAAGCTTGGGGGCGGGGATTTCGATGACCTCCTCCGCCCGGCCGCGAATCCGCTTCAGTGCGGGGTAGGCCCACAGACCCGCGGTGAGCGTTGCCGTCGCCCCCAATCCCATGGCGACGCGCGGGTTGAGATGCTCGCCCACCCAGCCGATGATCGGACCTCCGATCGGCGTCGACCCGAGGAAGGCGACCGCCCATAGCCCCATGACCCGGCCCCGCATCTCCGGTGCCGCTGCCAACTGCAGGGTGGAGTTTCCCAGGGCGAGGAACCGGATCGAGGCGGCTCCCACGAACACCATCGCCACGTAGGTGGCGGCGAGGGTCGGCATCATCGACGTGGCCAGGTGGATCGTCCCGAACACGATCGCGGTCCAGGCGAGCGACGTGGCCGGCTTGCTGCGCGCCCCGGCGGTGGCGAGACCACCAAAGACCGCACCGAGGCCCATCAGCATCGACAGGGTCGCAAAGGTGCCGGCATCGCCCTCGTAGGTGAACCGGGCGAGTAGGGGAAGCACCACCTGGAACTCATAGGCGAGGGTTCCCACTACCGCCATCATGATCAGGGGAACCCGGACCTCGGGGGTCGCGGCGACGTACCTCAGACCCTCGAGCAGCTGCCCCCTGCGGCGCACCGAACGCGTTCCCCGCTGGAGGAGTTCCGGCTTCATCAGGAAGAGGGCGACCAGCACCGCCAGGTAGGAGGCGGCGTTGATGAAGAAGCACGGTGCCAGGCCCACGGTCAGGATCAGGGTCCCGGCGAGCCCGGGGCCGATCACCCGGGCGACGTTGACCACCACCGAGTTGAGGCTGACGGCATTGGTGAGGTTGTCCGAGCCGACCATCTCGTGGATGAAGGTCTGCCGGGTCGGGTTGTCGATCACGTGGACGAACCCGAGGCAGGCGGCGAGGCAGTACACCATCCACAACTCGACCACCTCGGTGGCGACGAGGGTGCCGAGAGTGGCGGCGATGCTGGCCGCGACCACCTGGGTGAAGGCGAGGACCTTGCGCTTGTCGAAGCGGTCGGCGATCACGCCGCCCATCGGCCCGAAGAGCAGAACAGGCAGGAACTGCAGCGAGGACACCAATCCCAGCGCGGTGCCACTTCCGGTGAGGTCGAGCACCAGCCATGCCTGGGCGATTCCCTGCATCCAGGTGCCCGACAGCGAGACGACCTGCCCGGCGAAGAAGAGCCGGTAGTTGTGGATGCGCAATGAGGAGAAGGTTCGCCCCAGGACGGCGCGGGCGGCGGCAACGGGTGGCACGAGGAGGAAGGTTACGGTGCCTGGAGAGGGGAGATGCCGGGCCGCCCTCGGCGGCAACGGCTACTCCACCACCCAGAGTTCGGTCTGTCTGCCATCGAGGAAGCGGCAGGTGGTCCCGTCGAACCAGGCGTCCTCCTCGAGCATGAGCTGCACCACCTGGCCATCCCACTCCGGGATCGGGACCCGGGCCTGGAGTTCGATCGAGTGGGCCGTGTCGGGCCACAGCGGATAGTCGCCCGGCCCGGGGACTCCCTCCTGCTGGTCCCACAGCCCGATGGTCGGTCCGGCGGCATGGCCGTGCATCCCGATGGCGTGGGTATAGATCAGGCCGTCGATCCCGGAGGCATCGGCCGCGTTCCGGGTCGTCCGGAGGATGTCGTTGCCGGTGCGACCGGCGACGAACTCGGCCATGAGCAGGTCCTGGAGGCGATTGGCCACGGCCAGGCCCGCCTGCAGGCCCTCCGGTGTCGCGGCCTCGCCGGGGAGCAGGACGTAGGCGTGCTGCTGCTGGTCGGTGCACAACCAGTGGCGCACGATCCCGAAGTCGATGTGGACCAACGCCCCCCGGTCGATCACCTCATCACCCGGTGGCGTGGCGAAGCCGCTGCGGGCGGCGCCGCCGCGGCGCTGCACCGACACCGTCGGGTGGAACCACGATCCGAATCCGGCGGCGTGCACCGCGTCGCGCAGCCACCACTCGACGTCCTTGGTGGTGGTGCGGTCCGGGGTGATCACCTCGTCGGACAACGCCCGCCGCAGCAACCCGTGCGCGGTGGCACATGCCCGGGAGAGGTCGGCGATCTCGTCGGGAAGTCGCGTCTCCAGCCATCCGATGGCCGCCGCGGTGGCATCGGTGAGTCTGCCCCGCAGTCGCTCCGGCAAGGCGGCGAGCAGTGCAGCGTGCTCGCTGGCGGAGAGGCCATCTGCCAGGGGGAACACCTTTGAGCTGTCGATCCCGATGCGGTCCGGATCGGCCTCGTCAAGGAGTGTGGCGAGGCGACCCCACTGGTCGGGCTGGGTCTCTGGATCCCATTGCGCCGGGAAGGCGGACCCCACCGCGTAGCGCGCCACCGCCATCCGTTCGACCGCGGTGCCGTTGCGGAGGAACAGCAGGATGGTGCGGCGGCGCGCCGTCGCCAGCCAGGTGGCGGGGAGCATCGTCCGCAGCACCGGATCCTCGTTGTACTCGCGGGCGGCCACGATCCAGGCATCGAGGCCGGCGCGTTCCATCAACATGGGCACCAGGGTGTCGAGACGGCGGGTGAGCAGGTCGTCGTGAGCGGCGGCGGCGGTGCGCAGGCTCTCGGTCATCGGGTCATGCTGGCAGAGGCTCAGCCGCAGAGCAGGGTTTCGGCCAGCGCCAGCAGCCGGGCGTCCGTTTCGCGCCGCGTGTTGAAGGCGGCTACGACGACACTGTCGCCGGTCCGGTCGGCGATTGCGATGGAAACGGTCCCGTTCACACCCCCGCTGTGCCCGTAGAACGTTGCGCAGGCAAGCTCATACGTGGCCAGACCGAGACCGTAGGGCACCCCGGCATCCATCGAGGGGGCACTCGGTTCGATCATCGTCGCCACATCGATGGTTTCGAAGATCTCGCCTGCCAGCAGCAGTCGGAAGAACCGCGCCAGGTCATCGGCGTTGGTGAGAAGCCCGCCGTTGCCGCCGTTGCCGAAGGTGAATAGGTCGTCGGTGTTGTCGGTGGAGCCGGTCGCGGTCACTTCGAGTCCGCGCAGCTCCGGGCTGGAGTCGTCGTCAGGGGCCAGTGACATGGAGGCGAGCCCGTGGGGGATCACCAGACGCTGCTCCAGGAGCACGCTCAGGTCGAGGCCGGACGTCACATGCTCGAGGACCATCCCCACCACTTGGTAGCCCGGATTCGAGTAGTGGTACCCGGTGCCGGGGTGGCTGTGCCGGATCACGGTTGCCCGAGGTGTGATCCCCGGGCGGTGCAATCCGAGGCCGTTGCTACCGTCTGCGACAGCACCGAGATCGGGAGTCCGCCATGGCCCGTCGCGTCGCCTTCCTCCTCGCGTTGCTCCTCGTGGCCGGTGCCTGCGGCGGTGCCGACACCCCGCTGATAACGACGACCTCGCTGGGCGGCACCACGGCGGCGACGGGTGGCGGAACGACCACGACGGTCGACACCGGACCACTCGGCGACCTCGTCGGTGCCGCGGTGGAGGATCCGTTCTACGGCAGCGGGTACCACGCCATGGAGTACGGCGATGCCACCCACACGTTCCTGCTGTCGGTGGACTCGCTCACCGGCTCCGATTCCACGGTGGACCGCCTCGGGATCGCCCTCCTCGATCCCGCACCGGTCACCACCGGAACCGGGACCAACCAGTACCTGGTGGCGGTCTGGGTCGACAACACCGCGGAGGAGATCCCACCGTCCGGGGTCGCCCTCTACACCCTCGGCCCCGAGGGCTGGGACTCATACGTCAACGTCGACGCCCGGGCCGTGCTCGGCTTCCTGGAGACGACCACGGACTACGACGCCCGCCGTCCCGTGGGCCCGCCGGCCCCGGCCATCGAACTCACGACCTTCGACTGGACCGGTAGCGCCCACTTCATCGCCGACGTGTCGGTGTTCGACTTGGGCGACGTGACCGTCACCGACCCGGCCTACGCCGGCCGGGTCGAATGCGACCTTGCCGACATCCTCGAGTGCGTGCTGCTCTCCGACGACGGGGTCCTGCGCCCCGGGGACACCGGAGAGGCCGTCGAGCAGATGCAGGATCTCCTCATCGCCCTCGGCTACCTCTCGGCGCCGTCCGATGGGGTCTACGACGAGGAGACCGAGGATGGGGTGCGAGCGTTCCAGCGCGACTACCGGCTCACGCGGGACGGCAAGGCCGGCCCGCAGACCCTGGAACTCCTCGATGCGGTGACCTCCGGCGAGTCCGACATCGTGATGGCCTCCAAGTTCGGGGTCGGCACGGTTCTGTTCAACACCGAGTGGAGCTCGGCGTTCGACGCGCTGCAGGAGATCTTCGGCGCCCCCGACGCCGACACCGGGTGGTACGAGGACGGGTGCGACGGCCACCAGTGGCGCAAGGCCGACTGGGACGGGTTCACCGCCATCTTCACCGACCGCGGCGGCTCCAAGAGGTTCGACGGGTGGTATCTCAGGGACCTGAACGACATCCCCGCGTTCCTCTACTTCGCCGGGGGGTTCCGTCCCGGCTCGACCTGGGCCTACACCCGGACGCTCGGCGCCGAGTGGGATCCCATCTACGGAGGGTTCTTCACCCTCGATGAGTTCGGATACAACAACGGGGACTTCGTGATGCCGCCGCCCTATCCGGAGGATCCCCCCGACGGTGCCGTGGTGGAGAGTTTCGGCACGGGAACTGGAGCCTTTGTCACCTGCTGATACCGGTACGGGGACCCGCAGCCTTCCCGCCGCGCCCCGATACCCTGACGGGTTCTGCGAAGGAGCGATGTGGCCCTCGACGAACTTGAGATCCCGGCCCGGACGCTGAGTCGCGCCCCGTCGGGCTACCGGTCGCCCACCCTCGCCTCCTGGCTGGTACGGGCCGGGGTCCTCGCCTCCATTGCCGTCGCCGGATTCTGGCTGGCGGCCCTGGTGGCTCAGTTGCATGCGCTGGACAGCGGGCTCGGACGGCGGGTGGCGGACATTCGCGTCGATCGCCTGACCCGGGCGATCGCGTTCGCGATGACCTTTGCCACCGCGGCTTCGATCTACTGGCTGCGCCGGATCTATCTCAACCTGCGGCCCCTCGGGGTCCGCTGGCTCCGATTCGGGACGGGGTGGTCAGTGTGGGCATGGTTCGTCCCCGGTCTCAACGCGGTGCTCCCCAAGCTGCTCATCGACGACGCCTGGCGGGCCACCGAGCTCGACGCCCCCCATCCGATCGGACACCGGTGGCACGACAAGCCGGTGCCGGGGTGGTTCCAACTGTGGTGGTGGCTCGGGGTGGCCGGCGCCGCAGTCGTGACGGTGGAGGGACTCGCCTCCGATCCCGCCGACACCACGGTCATGCTGGCGGTGGTCGCCGGGCTCGTCCTGGTCTCCGGTCCGCTCTATCTCCGTGTCGTGGGGCTGCTGACCGAACGGCAGCGCGCCCGGGCGCGCTTCGTGGGGGAGGCTCCGTCGGCCGCACCGGCGCCGGCA
>DNGH01000011.1 GCA_003486285.1 Actinomycetota bacterium | reverse complement strand
TGGCTGGAGGCGCTCGGCTGTGCGTGGGCAGTGACTGCGACCGAGGTGACCCGGGACGCCGGGGATCTTGGCGGGTTGGATCCAGGGGAGGAGATCGGTGTGGTGGTGGAAGAAGCCGGGTTCATCCCCTCGTCCTTCGTGTACTCAGACGACGGATACGAGTTCCATGCAACTGCCAGCGGCCGGTTCTTCGCGGTGCGCTACACCATCCGAAACGCCACCGAATACTCGTATGTCTCTGCCCACAACAGCATGGACTGGCTGGCTACCGACGGCCGAGGCGTGTGGGAGGATCAGTGGTTCGCCTCCGGCGGCTGGTCGAGCGTTCAGGGCGACCAGGACCCCGGGGAGGTACCGCCGGGCAGCGAGGCAGCCACCTGGGTCGTCTTCGATGTTCCCGAGGCTGTCGAACCAGCTGCTCTTGCCTGGTCGTTCTCTCTTGCCTGGCCGTTCGAAAAAGGCAACCAGGCATGCCTCACCTGGCCGTGAGCGCCCGGCCTCGTAGGTAGCGGGAGCCGTGTTCGGTTCAGGGCCGCCGGGGGATAGGTGGGCGCGTGGCCTGCCTTTGAGTCTCACCGGAAGCGCGGGATGACATCTCAGGCTGCCCGGCGTGCTCTCCGGTTTGCCGACCCCCTTTCTCCCTACACCAGCGTGAAGGAATGGCCCATCCGGGAATGGGTGTGCTCGGTCAGTTCCAGCCCAGACAGCGGCAACGCCAGTAGCCCCTCGGGACCCCTGACCTCATCCCACCCTCTGCCCCTGCCGCCTACGTGTGCGGCACCCGTCCCTCCGGGATGACGCCCAACTTGCCCGCCTGGTAGTCCTCGAAGGCCTGGACCAGTTCGGCCCGGGTGTTCATCACGAACGGCCCGTACCACGCCACCGGCTCGCGGATCGGTCGCCCGCCGAGGAGGAGCACATCCACTGCCGGGTGGCGCGACTCCTGGGTCGCCGCCGCGGTGATGGTGATGGCACCGGTACCGCCGAACACCGCGAGCTGGCCGGAACGGATGGGGCGCCCCTCGGTGCCCACGGTGGCGTCGCCGTTGAGAACGTAGGCGAGCGCGTTGAAGTCATCCCGCCAGGGCACGCGGAGGCGGGCGCCGGGGCTGATGGTGGCGTGGATCATCGTGATCGGGGTGTGGGTGTCTCCGGGCCCCTCCCGTCCGCCGAGTTCGCCGGCGATCAGCCGCAGCAGGGCCCCGCCGTCCGGGGTGGTGAGCAGCGTCACCTTGCCCCCACGGATGTCCTGGTAACGCGGCTCCAGGAACTTGTCGCGGGCCGGCAGGTTCACCCACAGCTGGAACCCGTGGAACAGACCACCGGAGAGGACGAGGTGCTCGGGAGGGCGCTCGATGTGGAGGATCCCGGCGCCGGCGGTCATCCACTGGGTGTCACCGTTGGTGATCACGCCGCCGCCGCCATGGGAGTCCTGGTGCTCGAAGATCCCGTCGATCATGTAGGTGACGGTCTCGAACCCGCGGTGGGGATGCCACGGGGTCCCCTTGGGCTCGCCGGGGGCGTACTCCACCTCTCCCATCTGATCGAGGTGGATGAAGGGGTCGAGCAGGGAGAGATCGACCCCGGCAAAGGCCCGCTTCACCGGGAACCCTTCGCCCTCGAAGCCGCGGGGGGCGGTGGTCACCGAGACCACGGTGCGCTCCGGTCCCGACTCGGCTACGCCGATGCGGGGGAGGGCGAGGAGGTCGGTGGTGGTCACTGCGGGCATGGCACCCTCTCAACCTCCCCTGGGGAGCGGTGATTCCCCCCCCGTAAGCCGCCTGCAACCGGCCCGGAACCCCCCTGGGGACAACCGAATCCCAATTCGGTAGTTCGCCTCGGAATCGCTTACAGTCGGAGCACCGAGCACGGGGCGGTGTCCGGAAGCGGCACGACTTACCACCAGAGGGAGACGGTATGGGGAAGCAACGGCGCTGGAGACACATGTTGGGGCTGCTGCTGGCCACGTCACTCGTCGTCGCGGCATGCGGTGACGACGACGGCGGTGGCAGCGCCGAAGGGTTCAAGTTCGGAATGATCCTGGTCGGACCGCAAAACGACCAGGGCTGGTCGCAGGCCCACTACGAGGCTGGTCTGTACGTCATCGAGGAACTGGGGCTTCCCGCCGACGCGATGATCGTCCTCGACAAGGTGAACACTGCAGATCGTCCGGAGACATCGCTCGAGTCCGTGGTGGACGACATGGTCGCCCAGGGCGCCCAACTGGTCTTCGCCACGTCCGACGACATGAGAGACGGAATCGAGGCGGCGGCCGCCAACCACCCCGAGGTTCCGATGATCTGGTCGTCGGGTGACAACGCTTGGACGGAAGGGCAGGACTACCGGGCCGACCTCACCAACCTGGGCAACATCATGGGCCGGATGGAGTACGGCAAGATGATCGCCGGGTGTGCGGCGGCGCTGACGACGCAGACCGGGCAGATCGCGTACCTCGGGCCATTGATCAACGACGAGACCCGCCGGTTGGTCAACTCGGCCTTCCTCGGAGCCCGCTACTGCTACGAGAACTATCGGGAGCAGGATCCCACCACCCTTGGGTTCGAGGTGAAGTGGATCGGCTTCTGGTTCAACATCCCCGGCTTCACCCTCGACCCGACCCAGGTGACCAATGAGTTCCTGGCCGCCGGCGCCGACGTGGTGATCTCGGGGATCGATACCACTGAGGCGATCGTGCGCGTCGGCCAGGCGTTCGCCGCCGATGAGAGCGTGTGGGCCATTCCATACGACTTCAAGGACGCGTGTGCGACTGCCCCGGCAGCCTGCCTGGGCGTTCCGTACTTCAACTGGGGACCCTCGTACCTGGATGCGGTGCAATCGGTGATCGACGACGAGTTCGAAGCCACGTGGCTTTGGCTAGGTCCCGACTGGGATGACATCAACGACCCGGATTCGAGCGCGGTCGGCTGGGTGTCCGGTGACGCCCTCTCGGAAGAGGCGCAAGCGGACCTCGACGACTTCATTGCCGGTCTGGGGAGTGGCGATATCAACCTCTACCTCGGACCGTTGAACTGGCAGGACGGGACCGAATTCCTCGCCGATGGCGTGGAGGCGACCGACTTCCAGATCTGGTACGCCGAGCAGCTGCTCGAGGGCATCGTCGGGGCCAGCGCCCCGTAACAGAACCGGTGCGTCGTCCGGGGCCGGTGATCCGGCCCCGGAAGACCCCGCCGGCAATCCATGAGCCTGGTACTGCGCAGCATCCACAAGCATTTCGGGTCGATTCGCGCCAACGACGGCGTCGACCTCGACGTGGCGTCGGGGGAGCT
>DNGH01000022.1 GCA_003486285.1 Actinomycetota bacterium | reverse complement strand
GACATGACCACGCCACCGTGGCGGGCCTCGTTGTAGCCGGGGTTGATGCGGTCTTCGCCGCGGTGATACCCGTAGGTGAAGCTTCCGTCGGCATCCTGTCCGGCCAGGATCCAGCCCACCGCACTCTCGGCGGCGGCGATCACCCGTTTCGTGTCGACCGGGGGGCACACCTCGGCGGGAACCACCGCGACGCGCAGCGCGATCGCGCTCACCGTGATCACCCCGAGATGGAAGGCGACGCGGCGCCGCACTGTCAGAACGCGTGAGGCGCCCATCAGTCGGCGGTGCTCAGCAGGATGCGCCCGGCTCCGGGGCAGTGCGATCGCGGAACGCCCGATAGAACTGATCGATCACGGTGTCGTCCACCGCATCGAGACGGAGCTGACGGCCCCATGCCGACAGCACCACCGGGCTGTCGAGTCCTGGATACGGGCTGACGATCACCTCGGCGCGCCGGGCGTAACCCTCGAGCCGGTCGACCGAGGACGCCTCCAGGTCCGGCTGGTAGGTGATCCAGATGGCGCCGTGCTCGAGAGAGTGGACGGCGAACTCGTTGCTGACCGGTTCGTCGTAGGCGGCACAGGTGAGCCAGGAGGCATTGTGCGAGCCCCCCGCGGGGGGATCCTGCGCGTAGTCCACCGGGTTCGGGGTGTGGGCCACCTCACCGATCGAGAACACCTCGGTGCCCTCCGGCGGATCGGCCACCCCCTGCGGATTCTCGGTGACGTCTTGGGAGATGAACCACACCAGGAGCCCGAGGACGGCGACGATCCCCAATCCGACTCCGTACTTCAGCAGCGGCTTCGCCGACTGGGCTGCCGGGCGGCCGGCCTCGAGCTTGCGCACCTTGGGGGTATTGCCCACGACTCTTCTCCTCTGGATCCTCTGGGGGCCACAATCTATCGGCCCTCCGTGCCAACATGCCCCATGCCCGTCGACCTTCTGCTCCTGCTCGCCCTGCCCGCCTCCGGCAAGTCGGAACTGCGTCGCTATCTGGCGCACCTCCCCGTGGAGGTGGCACGGCGCGACCTGCACCTCGGGCCCCAGGTCCAAGTGGACGACTACCCCTACGTGCACCTCATGCGACGCATCTCCCAGGAGCAGCGTCGCCTCGGGCAGACCCCATCGTTCTTCGCAGCCGACGACACGCCGTTCCTCCACGCTGCCGACTGGCTCACCTTGATCCACCTCCTCGCCGAGGACGTGGCATCGCTCGGCGTGGCCGCATCCCACGACCCGGATCCGGCAAGCCTGCTGGAGCGAGTGGCGCAGGCCCGGGACCGGGCCGGCATCGCGAACGAGGTGGTGGTGGCCGACGATCGCCTGCTCGCCGCCATTACCGACGATGCCGCCCACCTCGCCGCCTCGATTCCGGTGGTGACGCCGCAGCAGCTCGCCACTGCCACCGTGGTGGTCGAGTTTGCCCGCGGCGGACCCGATGGGGCCCGCCCCCCGTTGCCCCACCCGTTGGGCTATGCCGCCTCGCTGGCCGCCCTCGGCGGCGCCATCCTGGAGCGAGCCGCGGTGCTGTGGGTGGTCGCCGACCCCGCCGAGAGCCGCCGCCGCAACCGGGAACGGGCCCATCCCGGCCGAGACGGGGATGCCTCGATACTCCACCACGGGGTTCCGGAGACGGTGATGCTCCACGATTACGGCATGGACGACCTGGGATGGCTTGCCGAGATCTCACCGGTGCCGGGCACGATCGCCGTACCGGACGGCGACTGGCAGGCGCTGCTTCCGATGGCGCGGTTCGACAATCGCATCGACCGAACCTCGTTCCTGCGCGCCGATCCGGAGACCTGGCCGCCCGACCTCGTCGCCCGCCTCCATCAGGATCTGGTCGCCGTTTTTGCCACTCTGGCCGCCGGGCCGGCTCCGGCGTAGATTGCGCACCGCGGAGTAGGAGCATGCGCTGCGTGCTCCCCGGGGCGCCACCACGGGGTCGCCTCGACTCGGGCACGCCCCCGGGCCAGAGCCCGGGGGCGTGCTGACTCCGGAACCAGAGGGACGGCGGGGGCCGATTATCGTGCCGAGATGCGCTACCAGCCCCTCTTCGACTCCGTCACCGGGCTGCCCTACCTGCCGGTGAGCGAGCGAGGCCGCGGCCTCCTCGACGACCCCATCCTCAACAAGGGCACGAACTTCTCGGATTCGGAACGCCACGCCCTGGGGATCACCGGCCTGCTCCCCCGGCACGTGTCGACTCTGCCAGAGCAGGTACGGCGCACGCTCGACCAGCTGCGTGAGAAGACCACCCCGATGCAGAAGCACATCTATCTCGCCGGGCTCCACGACCGCAACGAGACCCTGTTCTACCGGTTGGTGATCGACAACCTCGAGGAGACCGTGCCGATCATCTACACGCCCACCGTCGCCGAGGTGTGCAAGCAGTGGAGTCAGATCTTCCGTCGGGCGCGCGGCCTGTATGTGACCCCCGACGATCGCGGCGACGTCGCCCGGCTCCTCCGCAATTACGGGGCACCCGAGATCGCAGTCATCGTCGTCACCGACAACGAGCGCATTCTCGGCATCGGCGACCAGGGGGCGGGAGGCATGGGGATCCCCATCGGCAAACTGGCCCTCTACACCGCGGCGGCCGGCATCCATCCCTCGCTGTGCCTGCCGATCTCTCTCGATGTCGGCACCGACAACCGCGAGCTCCTCGACAATCCGCTCTACCTCGGGTATCGGACGCCCCGGCTGCGGGGCGAGCCGTATTGGGACCTGGTGGCCGAGCTCGTCGCCGCGGTGCAAGAGGTGTTCCCCGGCGCCCTGCTGCAGTGGGAGGACTTCGGGAACTCGACCTCGTTCCGCCACCTCGAGACGTATCGCGACGTCCTGCCGTCGTTCAACGACGACATCCAGGGGACCGCAGCGATGGTGGTGGCCGGTCTCCACGCCGCCGGCCGGCTCGTCGGGAAGCCCTTCCGCGACCACAAGTTCGTAGTCGCCGGCGCCGGATCGGCGGGCATCGGCATCGTTCGCCAGGTCCGGGCCGCCATGGTGGCCGACGGGCTCACCGCAACCGAGGCGCGCAATCGCATCCTCGTCACCGACAGCAAGGGATTGGTCGTCGCCGGCACCGAGGCGGGGAACGACTTCAAGCGCGAGGTGGCGACGGATCCCGGCCGCGTCGCCTCGCTGGGTCTGTCGGGCGGCGCCATCGGACTGGAAGCGGTGGTGGCGGCACACCGCCCCTCGGTGCTGGTGGGGGTCACCGGCCAGCCCGGCACCTTCACCGCGTCGATGATCGCCGCCATGGCCGAGTCCCACGAGCGCCCCATCGTGATGCCCCTGTCCAACCCGACCACGTTTGCCGAGGCCACCCCCGCAGACATCCTCGAGTGGTCACGGGGAAGGGCCATCGTCGCCACCGGCAGCCCCTTCGACCCGGTCATGGTCGACGGGGAGGCGCGTGTGATCGGTCAGGCGAACAACATGTTCATCTTCCCCGGCATGGGGTTGGGAGCCGTGGTCTCTCGGGCCCGCAGCATCACGGTCGGAATGTTCCTCGCCGCCGCTGAGGCGCTCGCCACGCAGATCGACACCGCGACGCTGCGTTCCGGCGCCCTGTTCCCTCCGATCGCCGCGGTTCGCTCGGTCTCTCGCACCGTGGCCCGAGCCGTGGCCGATCGGGCGGCTGCCGAGGGTGTCGCCCA
>DNGH01000290.1 GCA_003486285.1 Actinomycetota bacterium | reverse complement strand
CCCGCGCCCACCCCAGCGGTGGTTGCGGCGGCTGCGGCTCCGGCGGCGATGCCGGCGACCCGGGAAGACTCGAGCGGGGCGACGACCTCGGCGACCAGGTCGGCCGACCAGGTCCGCAACGGCTCGGGGAGGGTGTCTTGGGGATGGGTCACGCCGTCTCCTCGGCGCCGTAGCCGCGGCGCAGCAGTTCTTCCCGCAGTTTGGCCATGGCGCGGAATTGGATCACGCGGACGTGCCCGGGGCGCTTGCCGATCGCCTCGCCCACCGCGGCGGCGTCGAGACCACCCAGGACCCGCATCAGCACCACGTCACGCTCCAGATCGTCGAGGATCTCCAGCGCCGCGGCCGCGCCTCCGGCGTCGAGGCGTGCCACCACCTCCTCCTCGGGGGAGGGGTCTTCCGCGGCGAGTTCTGCGGGAAGCGACGCGGTGGCCCGACCGGTCCGGCGATAGCGGTTGACGATCTGCCGGTAGGCGATGGCGAACAACCAAGACCTAAAGGCCGGCCAGTCCCCGCGAAATCCGCTGATGCGTTGCGCCGCCGCGGTGAAGACGTCCTGGGTGAGGTCGTCCGGATCGGCGACCCCGCGCGCCCGGGCATAGCCACGGATCACCGGTCCCAGTTCGGTGACGATCACCGCCCAGGCGGCGGCGTCCCCGGCGCGGGCGCGCTCGATCCGTTCCGGGGAGGTTCCGGACTCCTTGGCGGGTAGTGCCGTCATTGCTGGGGTAATCGTCGCGGGTTGCCGAGCGTTACTGCAGCCTCAGCCCGCGGCATAGCGGGCCAGGGCGGCGGCCACCCCGGCGAGGCCGGGATGATGTTCGGCGGCCGCCGCGGCCACCCCATATGCCGTGGGCCAGGGATCGGCGCCGAGGTCGTAGACCTCGAACGTCGGACCGGCGGTGGTGGTGGCGGTCAGGGGCTGGGCCGCTAGGTACCGGCCGGTGGGTGTCAGGCACTGCGACATGAGGGCATAGAGGCGCCCGATGCGAGCCTTCTGGTCGACGGTTCCCGAGAACAAATCGGCCATGGTCAGGAACGTGAGGGCATAGAGGGCGTTGAACAGATCGGACACCGGGCGCAAGTCGGCGGGGAAGTCCGCGGCGCGCGGGTTGTCGGCCATCGGCCATACCGGGCCGAGGGGCACGAGCCCATCGGCGATCTGGGCGAACTTGTGGAAGTGGGTGAGCTCGAGGTGCAAGGGATCGGCCCAGCGCGCGGTTCCGACCCCCTCACCCTGATGGATGATCACCTCGAGGGCGCGGTTGGCGCTGTTCAGATCGGAGATCAGCATCAGCCCCCCGCTGTCGGCGGCGTCGAACGCGACCGGTGCGTAGAAGGATGGGTCGGCCAGCTGGCGGTGCGGCTGGTGGTCGGCGAACAGCGGGTGCGTGGCGTCGAGCTCGGCCAAAGCCACCTCCAGAGCCGCGTAGAACTGCCCGAGCGTCTCGAAGTCGTCGTCCTCGGGGATGGCGCCCGCAGCCTGGGGACGCTCGATGGTCATGAAGGTGTTCCGCACCACCTCCAGGCTGCACCGCCGCAGTTCGAGGCGGAGCGGCGGCTTGTGGTGGGCCAGGAACCCCGGGTGGCTTGGAACCGCCGCGGCGCCGAAATCCGGCTCGCCCCCGACCGCCAGCAGCAGGTTCGTCGTGAGGGCGGCGTGGAGCATCTCTTCGACGACGACGCTGGCGATGAGGCGGGACGCCTCCGACTGCCGATCCTGGATCGAGTACATCGCGTAGAGGTACGGCGGGATCGTCGACAGCTCCACCTTGGTGGCCAGGGAGATGTGGGCGCGCAACTCTGCGACCGTGTTGATCGGCATGCCGGTTCAGTCCTGTGCCGTCGAGGACACTCCGCAGGTCTCGGTCAGCCCCGCCTGGAGATTGAGGGCGACGATCGCTTCGTCGGGCGGCAAGGTGGTGGCGATGTCGACCCGCTCGTGGATGAAGTCGACGTTGGGCACGTTGTAGCCCGAGATGCGATAGGCCACATAGGACGCCGCGGTTCCGGCGAACTCCGGGGCGTTCGGCATCAGCCGGATCGACACGATGTTCTGCAGGTCGGCCACGGACAGCAGGTCGAGAAAGTCGGGGATCTGGGCGATCGGGATGTCGGTGATGACGCTGGCCTGGATCGCCGGAACCAGGCTGGGGAGTTGCCGGAGCAACTCGACCGGGTCCGACTGGCGGGCGAGGGCCTCGAGCACGCAGCGCTGACGGCCCATCCGGTTGAAGTCGTCCGACATGGTGCGGCTGCGGGCGTAGGCCAGGGCGTCGCGGCCGTCCATGTGATAGGTGCCGGGTTGGAAGTCGATGACCCGCGGTTCTTCGCCGGGATGGGTGTAGGCCGGGTCGTAGAGGCGGGTCGTCACCGTGATGTCGACGCCATCGAGGGCGTCGACCACGTCGGCGAAACCCTGCAGGTCGACCATGGCGAAGTAGTCCACGTCGAGTCCGAGCAGGTTGCCAAGGATGACCTTGGCGGCGTCACCACCCGTGTTGGGCCCGTTGAAGAGCTGGGGGTTCGCCAGGCCGTAGGCGTACACCCCCCAGGCCAGGTTGGAGGGATCGCCCCACGCCCCATCCGCCCACAGCGGGTGGGCGGGATGGTCGGGTGGGATCGGCAGCTTGATGAAGTTGCGGGGGATGGAGAACATCGCGGTCCATCCCGTCTCGGGGTCCACCGAGATGACGATCATCGTGTCGGTGCGCACGCCGGTGCGCCCGATGCCGGCATCGCTGCCGAGCAACAGGACGTTGACCCGGCCCCCGTCGGCAAAGGGATCGGGCTGAGTGGTGGTCGTGGTGGCGGCGAGGGTGGTCGTCGTGGGGCCGGGATCCACCGTGGTGGCAGTGCCCGCGGTGGTCGTGGTCGGCGGCCGAGTGGTCGTCGTCGTGGCCTGGTTGGGATCCGAGGCGTAGTCGTAGGTGAGGGCGTCGTAGAGGACGACATTGCGCTCGCCGATCCAGACGTGCGGCAACACGGTCAGGAAGAGGATCAGGGTCAGCCCCGCCGTCCCGACTGCGGTGGTGACGAATCCGCCGCTGATCGAGCCGCCGGCGAGCAGGTAGGCGTCCACCGCGGTCATCACGCGAAAGGCGAGGGCGATGACGTTGGCGGCGAGCAGCACCAGCAGCAGCCCGGGGCGCTCGAAGAACGGCCGGGAGATGTCGATGGCGAGGTCGAGGCCCTTCACGTAGAAGACCAGCAGAAGCAACACCACCGCCGGGAGCACGAAGAGGGCGGTGATGGCGATGAACCACCAGCCGCGACGCCGGGCGCCGGCGGCGAGCTGCCCGAGGCCTGGGATCACCGCCGAGAGGGCTGCGGCCACCAGGGGATGGGGCCAACCCTGCGGAGTGCGAGGCGTCGGGGTTCCGGGGGAGGCCATGCCTCTCGCAGGATAAGACCGGCGCCGGCAAAGCCGATGCACCCCTTCGGTGGGGCGGTGCCGCCGGTAGTGTCGGCGCGTCCATAAGGTGGCGCCGTGCCGATGAGACGTGCCCTCGCCGCGGTCCTGGCGCTCGCCGCCGTCTCGGCCGGCGGCGGGACGGGCGCGGCTGTGGCGTCGCTGCCTGCCACCGAGACGCTCCTGGATCGGGTGGTGGCGCGCCTCGGCGAGCAGGCCCCGGCCTTCGACAACCGGGGCCTGCTGGCGATCACCGTGATCCGGTTCGACGTGCCGGAGTGGGCCTCGTACCGGGGCGGTGAGCAGTTCAAGTCGGCTTCGGTGGTCAAGGCGATCTGGGTGGCCGCGGCGCTGGATCATGCCGGAGTCGAGGCGGCGGCTCCGATCGCCGCGGCCTCCCTGTACGGCTCGAGCAACGATGCCGCCGGGCGCGCCATGGACATCGCTGGAGGCATCGATGCTGTCAACGAGTACGCCCACAATCTCGGGCTCGCCGAGACCACCGCCTACGAGTGGCTCTTCGGCAGGCAGCGCCGCTCGGTGGATTTCCCCGGACCGGTGCGCGGGCTCAATCTCACCACGACCGACGACCTGGCGGGGTTCTGGGCGGCGGTCGGCTACGGCTTTGCCCTCGGGCCGGAAGAGGGTGCCGCTCTCCTGGAATGGACTCGTGGTCCCAAGGACTCCGGGGAGGGCTCGCGGCTGATCGCCCGCCTCCCGGCCGAGGTGGGCGAAAACGCCTCCTTCAAGATGGGATGGCTCCCCGTCGGGCGCGAGTACCAGCTCCAGGACGACGAGACCGGGTGGGGGGGCGAGCCCCCGGGAACGGTCGTCACCTTCGACCGTAACGCCATCGACGCCGGAGCCGGGATCGTCACCACCCCCGATGGCGCCTCCTACGCCATCGCGGTGGCGTCGTACGACGGCCGCCAATGGGCCTTCATGACGGGTTGGGTCGAGTATGTGTCCTGCGTCGTCTACTCGGTGGTGGCGGAGGACCCGATCGATTGCGTCCGCAGCTGGGATCCGCGACCTATCCGAGAGCGGCAGGCGGTCCCTGGCGGTGAGCTGGAGGCGGCGCGGACCCGGACCGGTTTCGTGACCGTGTCGGGTTGGGCCGCCGACCCCGATGCCTGGTGGCAGCCGACCCTGGTGGCTATCACCCTCGACGGGGTGGTGGTGGCCCGCACCCGGGCCACGCCGACCAGCGGCCGGGATCTCTTCGCGCCCCCGTTCTCCCGGGACATCCTCTTCGAGGGTGGCGAGCACGAGATCTGCGCCATCGCCCTCAACGATGGCAACGGCGACGACACCGCCATCGGCTGCCGGACCGTCTCGCTCTGAGGCCGGGGGTCCCGGCGCCCGATCCCGCGGTGAGGGACTCCCGGCCCTAACGCCCGGAAGCGGGTCGTGACACCCTCAAGACGTCACAGGAGGTGTAGTCGCCGTGTCCCGACACAGCTGGGCCGAGCCGTGGAAGATCAAGATGGTGGAGCCGATCAAGATGACCACCCGCGCCCAGCGGGAGGCGGCTCTCCAGGGGGCCGGATACAACAGCTTCCTGCTCCAGTCGGACGACGTCTACATCGACCTCCTCACCGATTCGGGCACCTCCGCGATGTCCGATCACATGTGGGCGGGGCTGATGGAGGGTGACGAGGCATACGCCGGGAGCCGCTCGTTCCGCCACCTCTGTGAGGCGGTCGAGGAGGTGTACGGCTACCCGGAGACGATCCCGACCCACCAGGGCCGAGGCGCCGAGCACATCATGAGCCAGGTGCTGATCGAGCCGGGTGACTCGATCCCCGGGAACATGTACTTCACCACCACCCGATTCCACCAGGAGTACGCCGGCGGCAGGTTCGTCGACGTGATCATCGACGAGGCCCACGACCCGGCGTCCACCCACCCCTTCAAGGG
>DNGH01000073.1 GCA_003486285.1 Actinomycetota bacterium | reverse complement strand
ATCTCCTCGTCCTCGACGAGCCCACCTCCGGCGTCGGGGTACTGGCCCGGGCACGGCTGTGGGACACCATCCGCGACGTCGCCGAGGCCGGCGGCGGGGTCCTGGTCACCACCCACCACCTCGAAGAAGCCGAGCAGTGCGATCGCCTGGTGATGCTCAGCGCCGGGAAGGTGGTGGCCGCCGGGTCGCTCGACGACGTCATCGGGGGGCGCACCGCAGTCGAGATCGCCGCTACCGACCCCGGAGCCGTCCTCGCCGCACTCGACCGGGCCGGGATCACCGCTGCGGTGACGGGCAGGCGGGTCCGGGTCGGCGAGACCGGGCGCACCGCGGTGGAGCAGGCGCTCACCGACGCCAGGATCACGGCCCGCCTCGAGGTGGTCCCCGCCACCCTCGAGGAGGCCTTCGTGGCCCGCGTGTCGCGATGACACGGCGCGGCCCCCGGGCGGGAACCTCGGACACCCGGGAGGCGATCCTCGGTGCCGCCCGAGCCACGTTTGCCGAGGCGGGATACGAGGCGGCCACGATCCGGCGCATCGCCGCCGCCGCCAAGGTCGACCCCGCGCTCATCCACCACTACTTCGGCTCCAAGGAGGACCTATTCGCCGCCGCGGTGCATCTCCCCCTCGCCCCGGAGCAGGTGGTCGAAGAGGTCTTCGCCGCGGGAATCGACGGAGCCGCCACGCGTCTCGCCACGGTGTTCTTCCGGGTCTGGGAGACTCCGCAAACCCGTGAGGCCCTGATCGGCCAGATGCGGATGGCGCTCTCCACGGGGCAGCCACCACCCCTCCGTGACTTCCTCGCCGCATCCCTATTCCGTCGCGCCGCGGAGCATCTCACCGGACCGGACCGCGACCTGCGGATCCAACTGGTGGCGGCACACCTCGTCGGCGTGGCGATCGTTCGCTACGTGATCGAATTGGAGCCACTGGCGTCGATGCCGGTGGAGAAGATCGTGGCGGCGATGGCGCCACGCTTGCAGGGGTACCTGAGCGGGAAGGGGTGAGGGTCGGCACGTCCGGCTCGGCCTGCCGCTCGTCGACCCCCTAGTCTCTCGGAGTCCTTGACTCAGGAGGTCCTGGTGACTGTCTATCTCATGCGCTTCAGCTACACGCCCGAGACATGGTCGAAGCTGATTCAGAACCCCGAAGACCGCCGCGACGCCGGGCGGGCGTACATCGAACAGGTCGGAGGCAAGCTGCTCGGCTTTTGGTACGGCTTCGGCGAATACGACGGCTACGCGATCTTCGAGGCCCCCGACAACGTCTCGATGGCGGGCGCGGTTCTCGCTATCGCAGGTGGCGGCGCCTTGGCCTCGGTCGACACAACGGTGCTGATGACCGTGGAAGACACGCTCAAGGCCCTGGCAAAGGCGAAGGGCATTGGCTACCGCCGGCCGGGAGAATCGTCGAAAGCCTGAGCCTGGCGTCGCTGCTGGTCGCATCGCACCTCCTGGGAGTGGCGATGGCCCGTTACGTGATCAAGCTGGAACCACCGGCATCGACGCCGGTGGAGCGCAGCGAGAAGACCACACCGCAGTCGGACAGGTACCTCACCCGGAAGTGAGGACCACCGTGCCCGAACCCTCGACTGTGCGAGGGCCTTCACTCTCGACCAGCGGGAACCTGGCCGCGAAGACGGTCTCATGGCCTTCTCGCCGGTATGACAGGGTTCCGTTCATCCGATCCACAAGCAGCCAAGCGATCGCGAGGCCCAACCCCACACTCCCGGTGATGAGTGGGGCCTTTCCCTCATGGACGAACCGGGTGAACATTCGCTGCTCGACCTCGGCGGGAACGCCTGGTCCATTGTCGCGGACCTCGATCACGTACTCGGTTGCCTCGCGGCGCCCGATCACACTGATGTCGGGCCCGCCGTGACGACGGGCGTTGGACACCAGGTTGCGGATGATCTGGCGGAGCCGGAAGCGGTCCGCCGTGATGAGCGCATGGTCGATCCGCGAGTCGAAGGTGATGCCCATGGCGGCGACCGGATCCAGCACGGCATCCACCTCGATGGCGGGATCGACCTCGCCCAACGCAACGACCAAGCCGTCTTGCTCGGCGCTGGCTGCTGACAGAAGATCCTCGACCATTCGGCTCAGCTCGGCAGACTCGCCCGCAATGAGCCGGGCCAACTCCGCGGACAGCATCGGATCCTGGCGGGTCTCGTCGTCGATCAGTTCGAGGGCGAATCCGTAGATTCCCGTGAGTGGAGTCCGCAGCTCATGGGAGAGGTTGGCGATGAACTCGTCCTTCGTCTTCGTGATCGCCTGCTGCTGCTCCAGTTGGTGCTCCAAGTCACGACGGCGCTGGGCAATGCGGACGCGGGACCGGAAGGCTTTCAGCACAGCCAGGGGAAGCGCCAGGGCGACCAGGAACCGCGCCGCAGCGGCAAGCCGGCCCGCTTCCTTCCCGCTGAGGGCCATGCGTGCGATCGCTCGGTCACGAGCATCGACGAGGACAACGGCAAGTGCCTCATATGCGTCCTCGAGGTCGGCGCCGATGACGGCGTCTGCCGCGGCGAAGCTCTCATCTCGGATCAAGGCGAGGGCCTCGTCGATTGCCGAGACCAGCGCCAGGGTGCTCACTCCCACCGGCTGGGCGAGCCCGCTGTCTTCCATTTCGACCGCCGTGCGATCGGCTCGCCGCACCAGCTCATCTCTCGCTTCCTCGGCCTGGGCAAGGCTCCGCGCCAACTCCTCCTCGGTCGCCAGCCCGACGGCGTAGGCCCGGCCTATCAGTTGCGCCTGGACGGTGCCATTGCGAGCCGCCGCGGCCGCGCTCAGAGTCGCCTCCTCGTAGACCGCCGCGTTGCCCACCGATGCCACCAACGAGGTCTCGCTGGCGATCGAGTAGATCATGGCCGAGGCGACCAACGCCACGACCAGGGCACCCCCCAGGACCGCGACCAGGCCGGATCGGTCCGGCGCCACGGGCCGGCGTGGTCGCGGAGTTGGCACCGTGTCGACGCCGGCGGACGACTCGGCCCGATGGCCTGCCCGCAACGGCGTACCGAGGATCCGGACGGTCAGGGTCATCGCGGCCTGCTCTCCTCGTCACGGCGGCGAGCCGCGACTCCACGCGCCTCTCTCCGGGACTCGCTCAGCACCCACGCGGAACCGACCAACAGGAAGACCCCGGGGGCGAGCATGGCGGAGCCGGTGTCGGTCAGAGCACCGACAAACGCCTCGAGAGTCAGCAGCGGCGACACGAGGGCGTTCGCCACCTCAGGAGACATCACCAGCTCGAGCGCCCCTAACAGTGATCCCGATAGCCCCTCGTCGATCAAGCGACTCTCCACCTGCGGATCAGGCAGCGGGGTGAGTGCCTTGTCGATCAGGTCGGCAGGGGCCCCCGAATCCGCCGGAGGCTCTAACGAGCCGGGCGGAGCCAGGGTCGTCGTTGTCGCGACCGACGAAGTGGTGGTGGTCGACGAGGTCGTGGTCGCAGGAGGCGGCGTCGTGGTCGTGGTCCCGAGCGTCGTCGTGGTTTCGACCGGTGCGATCTGCACACTGAGCCGGCTGGGGTGAGAGGTGGTGTCATAGGCGAACCACATGTCGCCTTCGGACCTGACCGCCACGACGACCTTCACCGCGAGCGACCGACCCGGTGGCACGGAGTAGTCCACCGAACCGAATCCGATCGTGCGCGCGATCCAATCGCCGCCATCGTCACCCCATGGATCGGCGGTGGCCGAACCCGATGCGATCAGAACGCAGTCCGCCCCCGTCGACGCGCAGTCGAGGAGGTACGCCCCCACGGCACCGCGCTTGGCGTTCTCGAACTCCTTGAGCGCGCTCCAGAAGGTGAGACTGACGGATCCCTCGAGATCGATCCCGGTCGAAGGGCCGAGCCACAACTGGTGCTTCCTCGAGTCGGTCTCGGCCAGCCCCCGGTTGCTCCTCCTGATCAGCAGGCCCGGCATCTCGTCGCGACTCGGGTCGAAGTTGGGCAACTCGCCCTGTTGGGGAGCCGATGGGGAAAGCGACGCGGTGGGGACACCGTCGCCCTTCAGGTAGAAACTGTCAGAGCTGGCCAGGGCCGCCGGCAAAGGAAGCGCCAGCGCGACCAAGCCCGCGGACACGACGAGCCCCCATCGCCGACACCGCCGGGCCGCAGGAGACTGCGGATGACAGTGGTGAAACAAAGCAGCGGCAGACACGGAGCACCCACCAGTCGAAAGGAGCCGACCGTGTCATCATCGGACGCGACGAGCACCCCCTTGAGAACGGAGCACCGTACTCCGGCCGGGCCGAGCAGAGAGAGATTCCCAGGCGACCGGAATATCGCCCGGTGAGGGCATCGCCTGCCGCGTCAGCCTCCGAGTGGGTAGTGGTGGAGGTGAGGGGATTTGAACCCGCTCCTGGAGCGGAGAACCGTTGAGCTGCAAGAGAAGACGGCTGAACTCGAAGCGCTGTGCGTCGCACAATGTGAGTAGGTCCGGCAACAGATCGCCGAGTCTGGCAAGAGTCGCTTACGCCCGGGCGCGCCCTTCGGAGGTA
>DNGH01000114.1 GCA_003486285.1 Actinomycetota bacterium | reverse complement strand
GACTTGCCGACGTTGGGCCGGCCTACCACGGGAACGAATCCGGACCTCAACCGACGGTCACCCGGACCCGGGAAACCCGGCGGCCCTGCACCCGCTCTGCGGTCAGCCGCAGACCCTCGACCTCGAAGGTCTCGCCCTCCTCGGGCACCCGACCCGCCAGGCCGAGGATGAGCCCGCCCACCGTGTCCCAGTCGTCGTCGGGCAGGCGCATCCCCACCAGCGCCGAGAGGTCCTCCACCGAGAGCCGGGCATCGATCAGGTAGCCGTCGTCCGACTCCTCGATCATCAGTTCCTCGGTGTCGTACTCGTCGGAGATCTCGCCGACGATCTCCTCGATCAGATCCTCGATGGTCACCAGGCCCGCGGTGCCCCCGAACTCGTCCACCACGATGGCGAGGTGCACCTTCTCCCGCTGCAGCTCCCGCAACAGTTCCGAGACGCGTTTGGTCTGAGGGACGAAGTGGGCGGGGCGCATCAGACTCCGCACCGGTGCGGGGCCGGCTCCGCTGTCCTGGAAACGCAACAGGTCCCGGGCGTAGAGGACTCCGAGCACATCGTCGAGATTGTCTCCCGTGACCGGGATGCGGGAGCGCCCTGAGGCGACGACCACGGCCAGGGCGGTGCCGCTGTCCGCCGCGGAGGACACCGTCACCATGTCGATCCGGGGCACCATCACCTCGCGCACGATGGCATCGGTGAACTCGAGGACCGACGAGATCAGCTCGATCTGCTCCTCGTGCTCCTGCTCGTCCTCCTCGTCCGTGGTCTCGCCCTGCTCGTCGTCGGTGAGGGCATCGGCGGCACGGATCCCGGTGCGAACCGCCCACGACAGCGGGCGCGACAGGCGGTAGGCGGGGCGGCCCGGCATCGCCCGCCCCAGCGCTCGGGGAACCACTTCGCCTCCCAGGACCAGCACCGCACCGACGGCGACCAACGAACCCAGGAGCACCCAACCCGCGGCCATGGCGGAGAGTGCCCATGCGGCCGGGATCGCCGCCGCCACCAGAAGCGAAGAGTGGATGATCCCGACCGCAGGTTGGATCGAGAGCGGATCCTCGAGCAGATCGGCGACCCGCGCCGCACCAGAGGTGCCCGCAGCGGCGTCGCGCAAGGCATCGGCGCGGTGGGTACGGACCAACGAGGCTCCGCCGAAGCGCAGTATCGCCCCCAGGGTGCCGAGCACAGCACTCATGCCGAGGGCCAGCCCGATCATGACCAGGGCCTTCCGATGGCCTCGAGCAGTTCGTCCTCGCGCCGTTCCATCACCGCGGCGTCCGCATCGTCCTCGTGTTCGTACCCGAGAAGATGCAGCATCCCGTGCACGAGGAGCAGGTGGATGAAGTCGTCGTAGGCCACGTTCTCCTCGCCGGCCCGGCGCGTCACCTCGACCGGGCAGAGGAACACGTCGCCGACATTCAGCGGCGGCTCTCCCGGCACCGGGCGCGGCGCTTCGCCGGGGGTGAGGACCTCGGTGGGAAAGGCGAGCACGTCGGTGGGTCCCTTGCGGTTCATGAACCTCTCGTTGTACCCGGCCATCTCGATGGCATCCACGAGGTAGACCGCGGCCTCGGTGTCGGTGGGATAGCCCTCGGCGACGAGGATCGCGGCAGCGGCGGCCCGCAGCGACTCCCCGTCGGCGGGGTGACCCTGCTCGTCGCTCAGAAACACATTCACTGCGATGGGTCTTCTGGTTCGGGAGTGCTGCCACCGGCTTCGCCGCCGGCACCGAAGTCGCCGCCCCGGGCCGTGGGGAATCCGGGATACGGAATGCGCGTGTGGTAGTAGCCGATCATCGCATCCACGAAGGCTTCCTTGATGCGGGTCAGCTCGCCGAAGGTCACGTCCGACTCCTCGAGCTGTCCGTCCTCCACCTTCTCGGCGATGATGTTCTCCACCAACTCGCGAATGCTCTCGCTGGTCGGATCCTCGTTCTGCACGAGAGCCCGGGTCCCGGCCTCGGTGGCGTCGGCCAGCATCAGGATCACCATCTCCTTGGAGCGCGGCTTGCGGCCGCGATGGCGGTAGTCCGCCGGGTCGAGGTCCTCGCCGTTGGCCGTCTCGGCCTTGTGGAAGAAGTAGCGCATCAGGCTGGTGCCGTGATGGGTCAGGATGCCCTGGGCGACGTCGGGAGGGATCCGATAGGCGCGGGCCAGACGCAGACCCTCGGCGACGTGGCCGCGGATGATGCTCGCCGACTCGGCCGGAGGCAGCCGGTCGTGGGGGTTGGTCACGCCGAACTGGTTCTCGACGAAGAACTTGGGATCCACCGTCTTGCCGAGGTCGTGGTAGTAGGCCATGGCACGGGCGAGGAGCGGATTGGCTCCCACCGCCCGTGACGCCCGGTCGGCGAGGTTGCCCACCAGGATCGAGTGGTTGAACGTCCCCGGGGCGGTGTCCTCGATGCGGCGCAGCGCCGGGTGGTTGCGGTCGGTGAGGTCGAGCAGGTTCTGCGTCGTGGTGATGCCGAAGACGGAGGCGAGAACCGGCAGCACCCCGAGTGCCGCCACTCCGCTGGCGATCCCGCTCACGAAGCCCCAGATCGCTGAGAGCACCACGGTGTCGGAGCCGTAGAAGAACCAGGCGATCGCCGCCGCCAGCGGGACGTGGAGCAGCGCCGAGGAGACCACGGCCAGGTTCAGTTGGGTGCGTGAGGACACCGACGACACCAGCGGGATCGGGGTGAGCGTCGCCGCCGCCGAGAACACGACCAGGGCGGGGTCGCCGGTGGTCAGGGCGACGAACGCCGACACCGGCAGCGCCATCAGTACCGCGACCCGCGAGTCGAACAGGGACGCCGCCAGATAGCCGAACAACGCCGCGGGAACCATGAAGCCGAGTTCGACCCGGTCACGCGCCACCAGTTCCGGCACACGCGAGGCGAGTGCGGCCATTACCAGGAGCAGTCCGAACAGACCCACCATCTTGGGGCGCCGCCACAGGTCGGCCGCGGTGCGGGCGACGAAGGCGGCGGCCAGGGCCACCATCAGGGCCGCGACCAGTGCCATCGCCCGCAGCGGGGATTCCTCCCCGCTCTCTTCGATGAGACCGAGGTCTTCGATCGCCTCCAGATGCACCTCGGTGAGGCGATCGCCCTGACGCACGATCGACTCGCCGGCCACGAACACCACGGTCTTAGGGGGGACGGCCTGGCGGGCCGCCAGGCGCGCCTCCTGGGTGGCGGCGTCGTCGCGGAACTCGTTGGCCTGCAACGACAGCTGAACCACGTCGGCAACGGCCGCCTCGGCCGGCCCGCGCAACTCGTCGGGGAGCAGCACCAGCGGAGGGGGCAGGGTGACCAACTCGGAGCGGACCTCGCCGAGTTCGGGTACCTGGATCCCCCGCGACAGGTACTCCTTGGCGATATCCACGGCCTCCTGGCGCACCAGCGGGAACAGTTCGGTGTCACCCGCCTCCAGGCGCGCTCGATCTCCGTTGACCAGATCCACCAGGGCGGCGATGGTCAGGTCGTTGAGGAGGTTGTGCGCCTCCTTGACGAGGATGATCTGCTCCGCCCGGGGCTGAAACTCCGCCGGGAGGGTCGTCGTGGTGGTTGGCTCGGAGGTCGTGGTGGTGTCACCGGGGGCGGTGCTCGAGGTTGTGGTTTCGGCGCCGGTGGTCGTTGTGGTTCCTGGGGGGAGCACCGGCTCCGCCACCATCGCCACGGTGGCAAAGACGTCGGCCACGTCTTCGAGCACCGTCTCGTTGACCTGGGTGTCGATGCGATAGACGTCGGCCACCTGAGCCGCAGCCTCGCTGCGGGCGGTCTCGGTGGCGGCGAGATCGACCACCGACACCCGCGCCGGCGCGATGTAGGTCTGCGGTGCAGCTTCGCCGACGCGCAACACGACCGGCGCCGGACCGAAATCCTGTCCCACGGTCACGATGAGCACCGCCAGCAACCCTGCCAGCACCAGCGCCCCAACGCGCAGCACCGCCGTGAGGCGGGATTGGACCCTCACTTCGCCTTGCCCTCTTCGTGCACCCGGTACGCCTCGACGATCGACGCCACGATGCGGTGCCGCACCACGTCCTCGGCCCCCAGGGTGATGAAGGTGATCCCGGGGATGTCGAGCAGGATCGACCGCACCTGGCGCAGCCCGGACGCCCGGCCATCGGGGAGATCGACCTGGGTGACGTCGCCCGTGATCACCATCTTCGAGTTGAACCCGAGGCGGGTGAGGAACATCTTCATCTGCTCGGGGGAGGTGTTCTGCGCCTCGTCGAGCACCACGAAGGCATCGTTGAGGGTCCGGCCCCGCATGTAGGCGAGCGGCGCGATCTCGATCGCCCCGCGCTCGAGCATACGCGAGGTCTCCTCCGGGCCGAGCATGTCGAAGAGGGCGTCGTACAGGGGACGCAGATAGGGATCGACCTTGGCAGCGAGGTCGCCGGGGAGGAACCCCAGGCGCTCCCCCGCCTCGACTGCGGGCCGGGTGAGGATGATCCGGGTGTACCCGCCGCTTTGGAGCCCGTGGACCGCGAGAGCCATCGCCAGGTAGGTCTTGCCGGTGCCGGCGGGACCGATGCTGAACACGACGGTGTTGTCGCGGATGGCATCGACGTAGCGCTTCTGGTTGAGCGTCTTCGCCCGGATCACCTTGCCGCGCCCGACCGGGACCCCATCGGTGAAGACCTCAGAGGGGCTGGGCACCTCGGCCTTGACGAGATCGACGACGCGCCGCACCCGATCGGAATCGAGCGTCTGTCCCTCGCGCACCAGTACCAGCAACTCCTCCAGGGTGGTCTTGGCGAGGGCCGCCGCCACGTCCGGGCCAGTGATGCGGAGCTCGTCACCGCGCGCCACTATCGAGGCCTCGGGAAAGGCCTCCTCGACGATGCGAAGGTAACCGTCACGCTCCCCGAGCAACGCCAGCATGTGGTGGTCACCCGGAACGCGCAACGTGACCTCGGCGATTGCAGGGCGGGTCACAAGGATCCTCGTAACGAGGGGAACATGAGGGGTATCAAGTATACCGGCCGGTGCCGGGAACCTGGCCCGGGATGGCCGAAGTCGGGTTTCCGATCAGTTCTCGGCGATCAGCCCGACGTCGCTGAGCCGCTCCGAGAAGGCCGCTTCGGATTGGTCGATGAGCAACGCCAGCAGGCGCAGGTCGTCGCGCCGGATCGTCAACACCTTGCCGCTGAAGTCCTGCCGCATCATCTGGATCGAGCGCAGGAACCGAGTGAACACCGCCGCTTCCGTGCCGGTAAGGCGCTCCAGGCGGTTCAGGTCGATGGTGACCCCGCCGGCGGGCAGCGGCTCCATGCTGCCCGCGGTGGCGGCTTCGTCCTGGGGAAGGAAGTGCGAGATCGGCACCTGGAAGAACTGGGAGAGCCGCTGCAGGCGAGGCAGCGAGAGGCTGCGTTCGCCGCGCTCATAGGCGCCGACCACCGCGGCCTTGAACTCGCCTCCGGAGAGCCGCTGCACCTCTTGCAACGACAGCCCGCGCTGGCGACGAATCGAGCGCAGCCGGTCTCCGACCTTGTCGTTGTACGGGGCCATCACCTGGGTACTCCCTCTGCTGCCACCGCCACCACTCAGGGTATGCGCTGGCTGCGTTCCGCACTCATGCTAGCGACGCGAGGTGGGCGTAGTCCAGCATCCCCGGGGCACACAATCCGATTCTGGCTGACCGCTGACCG
>DNGH01000055.1 GCA_003486285.1 Actinomycetota bacterium | reverse complement strand
GCGGCGCCGGCGCCGCCAGGGGCATTCGACCGCCTACACCATCGCGCCGTCGGCATCACGGGCGAAGTAGTCGAAGGTCATGACGACCTCGCGGTGCGGCTTGCTCAGCGCGATGAAGGCGGCGTGGTCAGGGTGGGGCGCATAGACGTCCCGGTCGGCCTCCGAGCGGAACGACACCACGAAGCAGTGGGTGAAGCCCTGGGACAGGCCCTGGACGCTGACGTCGGTTCCCCATTCGTACTCGGCGACCTGCGGGATCTTCGATTGAAGCGCGTGCATGGCCGCCTCGATCTCGGCGATCTTCTCCGGTGGGGTCTCCGGATTCCACTTGAACAGAACGACGTGACGCAGCATGTCTCGCTCCTCCCTGGACTACTCCTCGGCCCGCCACCACCGGTCGACCTCGGCCGACCGCACCGGGTTCGCCGTGGCGAGCAACTGGCGCATCCCGTACCGGGGCGGGGAAAAGATGTCGATCACCCGGCACAGGTCGTCGAAGGTCCGACCGGCATGAGGTACGTCGGGCGGGAAGATGATCACGTCGCCCGGTTTGGCGATCTTCGTCACCTCGCCGATCGTGATCTCGATCTCGCCCTCGCGGACGATGCTGATCTGCTCCTCGGGGTGGGTGTGCGAGGGGAAACCGCTGTGGGCGGGGAAGGTGACGAAGTTGAGGGACAGGTTCTGCGCAAACACCGGGCAGAAGATGACGCCCTCGGCGATCTCGTAGCGCGGGTAGTCGTCCATGGGGACGATCGATGCCCCCGAGGCGTCGTAGGTGCCGCCGGCGACCCTGGGGTCGACGTCGAAGTAGGCCCGGGAGTCCTCACCGCTGCTCATCGGTCCTCCTCGAAGGGGATTGGAGCCGGGTTGCCACCGGCTCGACAGGCAGGCTACCGGGATGCGGTCGGCCGTCACCACGGCCCGATTACCTGCGCGCTGGGACGAAGGACACTTCCCGCCACCCCGGTTCCGCCGATAGGGTCATAGACCGCAGCTTGTCGAGGAGTGACCGCGATGAGGTATTACACGTTCCAGGTGGCGACACCGCTCGGACCGGTGAATCGGATCGGAGCCGAGCGCGACGGCCTGCTGGTCGATCTGACCGCGGCCGCCGCCTTGAAGTTGGAGGGCGACGGCGAGCCGGATTGGGCCGAGTACGCCGCCTTTCTGGTCCCCCCAGACCTGATCGAGTACCTGGAGCGCGGGGAGAAGTCGCAGAGCCTGGTTCAGCACAGCCTGCGCGCCGTCGGCTCCCTCCTCCCGAAGGTGGAGACGGTCGGTCCCGATGGCGCCCGGCTCGCCTACCGCTTCGACGAGATCCGCCTGCTCGCCCCGGTGCCGCGGCCCAACATCGTGTGGGACTCGATGGTGTTCCACGAGCACGTCAAGATGGGTCGGCCCGTCATCCCCGACGTATTCTTCGAATGGCCCCCCTATTTCACGCAGAGCGGCGCCATCGTGGCCGGGCCGCACGACCCCATCGTCAAGCCGCGGTTCACCGAACAGCTCGACTTCGAGGTCGAGTTCGGGGCCATCATCGGCAAGAAGGGCATCAACATCGTCCAGGAAGAGGCGGAGTCGTACATCGCCGGCTTCACCATCTACAACGACATCTCGGCCCGCGATGTCCAATTCCGCGAGATGGAGATGATGCTCGGTCCCGCCAAGGGCAAGAACTTCGAAGGCGCCAACGTCATGGGGCCGTGCCTGGTGACCCTCGACGAGATCGACTACGACAACCTGCGAATGATCGCCCGGGTCAACGGGGAGACCATCGTCGACGACAACTCGTCGGCGATGTACCACAAGTTCCCCCGCCTCATCGAGTGGATCTCCCAGGAGGAGTACCTCTACCCCGGCGACTTCATCGCCTCCGGCACCTGCGATCACGGCACCGCGATGACCTCCACCCTGAAGCGCTGGCTCCAGGTGGGTGACGTGATGGAGATCGAGATCCCCGGGATCGGGACCATCCGCAACGAGGTCGTGGCGAGCCCGAGGTAGCGGACGGGTACCGGGTACCGGGTGCCAGGTACCGGGTGCCAGGTACCGGGCAACGGAGTCGGCCTCGGGCTCAGGACCCTCGCCCCTCGCCCCTCGCCCCCAGCTGGCGCGGCTGAGCCAGATGGCTCCGATGGCCATTGCCAATAGCGACCAAAGCCCCCGTTTGGCGCCACGACCATCGCCATACAATCCCAGGGGCTTGAGACGTAGGTGAACTCGAGCGGCGAGGCCGTAATCCGCCCGCCGCAAGGCGGTGTGGTGTGATGAGCAAGGTCAAGGTCGGGGTCGCCGGTTTCGGGGTGATCGGTCAGCGTCTCGCCGACGGCGTCGCCCGGCAGGAGGACATGGAACTGGTCGGCGTCGCCGACATCGCCCCCACCCTTCCGGTGCTGGCCCTGGCCGAGCGCGGCATGCCCTACCGCTTGTTCGCCGCCGCCCCCGGCGCCGAGGACACCCTCAAGGCGGCCGGGATCAAGGTCTCGGGGACGTTCACCGACCTCATCGCCGGATGCGACATCGTGCTCGACGCCGCCCCCGGTGGCATCGGCGCCAAGAACAAGGAGCTGTACCTGGCCGCCGGCCGCAAGGCCGTGTTCCAGGGCGGCGAGTCGGGCAAGATCGCCGACGTCTTCTTCCACGGCTACGCCAATTACGAGAAGGGCGTCGGCCAGGACTACCTGAAGCTGACCTCGTGCAACACCACCGGCCTGATCCGCGCCGTCCACGCCCTCGATCAGGCGGTCGGAGTCGAGAAGGTCGCCATCACCATCATCCGCCGCGTCGCCGATCCCGGTGACGTCCATCGCGGTCTGGTGGACTCCCTGCTCATGGAGCCGATCCCGAATCACCAGGCGGTCGACCTGATGTCGATCATGCCGCACGTGAATGCGACCGGACTGCTGGTGCACACCCCGATCACCCACGGCCACATCATCACGATCGTGGCCACCCCCAAGAAGCCCATCACCGACGATGCGGCGATCGAGCTCTTCCGGGCCCATCCCCGGGTCCGGTCGGTGAAGATCAAGGACGGGTTCAACACCAACACGTCGCTGTTCAATTACGCCCGGTTCCTCGGGCACCCCCGCGGTGACATGTTCGAGATCGGCCTGTTCGAGGAGACGGTGGGCCACTCCGGCGACGACCTGATGTTCGCCATCAACATCCCGCAGGAGTCGGTCACCATCCCCGAGACGATCGATGCGATCCGGGCGGCGATGCCGATGCAGACCAAGCAGGCCGAGGCGGTGGCGCTGACCAATCGCTACCTCGGAATGAAGTAGCCATGGCGATCGCTTCGATCGACGACCTCGAGGTCGCCGGCAAGCGGATCCTGCTCCGGGTGGACATCAACTCGCCGATCGATCCCGGGTCGGGCCGCATCGCCGACGCCAACCGGATCGATCAGAGCGTGGCGACGATCCGCGATCTGTCGGCACGCGGCGCCCGGCTGGTGATCATCGCCCATCAGGGTGACACCCTGGACTATCACAACCTGGTCGGGCTCGGCCAGCACGCCGAACTGCTCGCCGCCAGGTTGGGGCGCCCGGTGGGGTTCATCGACGACGTGGCGGGACCGGCGGCCCGGGACCGCATCGCGGCACTCGGCGACGGCGAGATCCTGCTGCTCGACAACCTCCGTTACCTGACGGAGGAAGTCTCAACCTTCGAGCGGGATGTGAAGCTGACGCCGGAGGCGATGGCCCGGACCTACCTGGTGCGCAACCTGGCCCCGCTGTTCGACGCCTACGTCAACGACGCCTACGCCGCCGCCCACCGCGCCTCCCCCTCGATGACCGCGTTCCAGCGGCTGATGCC
>DNGH01000025.1 GCA_003486285.1 Actinomycetota bacterium | reverse complement strand
CTGGACCGCGTTGCAGTCGCCGACCGGACCGCAGACCGCGGCCCCCCCGCCGGTCTCCACCCAGGTGAGGTACCCGGCGACGACGATCCCGATCATGGCGAGCAGGGGGACCTCGAGGCCACGCCGAGCCGGTGACGTGGCGCGACGAAGGCGGCGGATCGTTGCCAGCGTCGCCGTTGCGATGGCGAGGAGCACGATCACCGCGATCGAGTTGCCCACCGGATCGCGGCCCCACTTGTCCCCGATCGAGGATTCCTTCGCCCCGGGAATCGAGATCCCGGGCGAGGTCGTCGCCGGCAGGCCACCCGTGGTGGCGGTGGAGTCGCCCGCGGTGGTGCTCGACGTCGGGGCGGTAGTCGTAGTCGTCGGGACCGTCACGACCGGTGCCAGTGCCGCGGCGAGACCGGGAATGGCGGGCCAGTCGATTCCGGCGCCGGCAATCAATGCATCGCTGACGATCCCGGGGAACACCTCGGGGATGTCCACCGAACCGATCAGGTAGCGGTCGCCCACCACCAGCCGGGGGACTCCATTCGAGGCGATGTCGAAGGCGTCGCTGGCCGCGGCGAACAGTGCTGAACCGGCGGATTGGGAGACGTCCACCAGCAGGATCTCGAGGGTCCCATTGGTGGCGAGGTAGAACACCACCTCCTCGGGCGGCAGCGACTCGTCCACGGCGACGATCGGCGTACCCCCGTTGTCGTCGAAGATCTGCGGCAGCACCGCATTGATGACGTACTCGCAGTGGCCACAGGTGGGGGAGAAGAACAGGACCGCTCGCACCGCGGGTAGGTCCTGCGCCGCGGCGGCCCCGCCGCCGGTGAGCATGACCGCCAGCATGGCGGCCAAGACCGCCGTGAGCCGACGCACCCTGCGGACCGCTCTAGGCATCGTCCACCACCAAGAATACCGGCGTCAGCGGGTGGCTCATTCCCCGGCGGGCTGGCTCGGCGCCAGCGGGGCTTCTGCCAGCAGCAGGGCCGCCAGCTCCTCCGTCTTGGGCACCCGTCCCGCCAGGATCACGCGTTCGTCGACGACCAGCGCCGGCAGTCGCATCACTCCATAGGACGCGATCTCGTTGAGGTCTGTCACCTTCGCGATCTCGCCGGCGACCCCGAGCTGGTCGAGCGCCTCACGAGCGCGCTTCTCGAGGGTCTGGCAGTTGGAACAACCGATGCCGAGGACTTTCACCTTCATCGTCTCTCCTTCTAGATCACAGCGTTCAAGAGGTATCCGGCGGCGAGGATTCCGGCTGCCACGACCCCGACGAATACGACCAGGAGCCGCGGTTTGAGGACCCTCCGCAGCAGGACCAATTCGGGTACCGACAGCGCCACGACGGACATCATGAAGGCCACCGCCGTGCCCAGGGCGACGCCCTTGGCGTGCAGCGCCTCCACCAATGGGATGGTCCCCGCCGCGTTCGAGTAGAGGGGGATCCCCAACAGGACGGCGACGGGGACTGCGAGCGGGTTGCCCGGGCCGGCCCACCGAACGAAGAGGTCCTCGGGTGCCCAGCCGTGGATGGCGGCGCCGATGGCGATGCCGACCAGCAGGAACGGCCATACCTTCCCGACGATCGAGCGCACCTCGCCGCGGGCGGTGGCGAATCGCTCCTGCCAGGTCGGTCGCACGTCGTGGAGCGCCGCCCCGTTGCCGTGCACCGAGAACACGAATGGCTCCACCCACCTCTCCAGCCCGAGTCGGCCGATGATCACCCCCGCGGTCACGGCGACGGTGAGCCCGGTGGCCACATACATGGCGGCGACCCCGACGCCGAACGACCCGGCGACGAGGATCACCGCGACCTCATTGACCAGGGGGCTGGCGACGAGGAACGTCATCGTCATTCCCAGGGGGACACCGGCGGAGACGAAACCGATGAACATCGGCACCGCCGAGCACGAACAGAACGGCATCACGACGCCGAGCAGCGCGGCGAGTGCATAGCCGACCACACGGCCCCGCCCCCCGAGAAGCGCTCGAGTCTGCTCCAGGGATACGAAGGTCCGCAGGACCGACACGGCGAAGATCACGGCCACCAGGAGAAGAGCGATCTTGATGGTGTCGAAGACGAAGAAGTGGATCACCTCGGCAAGCCGCGAGTTCGGGTCCAGTCCGGGCACCGTGTCGACGACCCAACCGGCGAAGGGGCCGTAGCTCGCAAACAGGGCTGCCCAGATCAGTGCGGCGGCGGCGAGCCCACGCCACGGTGATCGCGTCGCCGATTCCGGCCGGGTGGCCAGGGTCATCGCGGCCGCTCGTCGACCAGGGTGGCCCGGACCTGCTCCAGGGCGCCGGGGTCGAGCGAGTAGTCGATCCAGCGTCCCCGGCGCGTGGCGGTGATTATCCCCGCCTCACGCAGCACCTTGAGGTGGTAGGAGAGCAGATTGGCGGGTACGTTCACCTGTACCCGCAGGTCGCACACGCAGCGCTTTCCGGATCGCAGGGCGGCCACGATGCGGAGACGGGTGGGATCGCCCAGGGCCGCCAGACGCGCTGCCGTCACTTCCAGAGGAGTTGATTCAACGCTCGTTGTAGCGACCACGACGCCATGTTGTTCCAGGTGCGGTGGCGCTCCCAGGGCCGATGGTCCCGTCGCGGCGGGGCTTCTCAGCCCCACCAGGCGACGAAGAGCGGCGCCAGGATCACCGCGGGAAGCATGTTGGCGACCCGCACCTGCTTCAGGTCGAGCAGCCGCAGCGAGATCCCCAGCAGGAGGATTCCACCGGCGGCCCCGAGTCCGTCGAGCATCGGCTCCGTCAGCAGCCCGTCGAGGGTGCCTGCCGCCAGCGCGATGCCCCCCTGGATCACCGCCACGGTGACCGCGGCCGCGCCCACTCCCCAGCCGTACACGGTGGCGAAGGCGATCGAGGCGAAGCCGTCGAGTGCCGCCTTCACCAAGAGCAACTCGGAGTCGCCGAGGCCGTCCTGGATCGAACCGACGATGGTCAGCGGGCCGACGCAGAACACCAGGGAGGCCACCACGAAGCCCTCGGCGAAGCGGCTCTGGTGGGGGACCGGTCGTGAGGTCTCGGGGACCGCGACGTCTACCGGCACCGCGGCGGCGAAGCGGTTCTGCAGGGCTTCTCCGAGACGGTGCAACCCGGTCTCGATGCGGAGCAACTCGCCGAGCACGGCACCCAGCAGCACCGCCCCCAGCACCAGCGGGAACTCATCGGTGGGCAGGAGTTCCCGGACCCCGATGGCAGCGGTGGCCAGGCCGAGGGTGGCCAGCACCGTGCCCCGCACGGCCTCGGGGAAGCGGGCGCCGGCGAGGGCACCGATGACCGTGCCGACGAGCACGGTCGCCACGTTGGCGATCGTCCCCCAGGGAACATTCATGGCTCGCTCCGAAAGGCGGCGGCCGCCTCGAACCTCACCCGGAAGTCCTCATCGGCGGTGGCGAGGGCGAGGGCCTCGCGGCTCGAACCGACGCCGATCTCGGCGATGGCACGGACCGCCCGCCAACGGATCCACGAATCCGTGTCGACGAGGGCCTCCTCGAAGAGCGGCCGGAAGGCGTCGTCGGCCAGGTCGGCGGCCGAGTCCACGGCGGCGCGACGCACCAGACGCGACTCGTCGCGGTATCCGGTGATCAGGGCGGCCCGGGCGACGGCGCCGTCGCCCGAAAGGGCGAGGGTCACCACCGCGGCGCGCCGTCGGCGGGCGTCGTCCGAGCC
>DNGH01000255.1 GCA_003486285.1 Actinomycetota bacterium | reverse complement strand
GCCTGCACCGCATCCAGGGCGGCGCGCGCCGCATCGACCCGGGGCAGGAGGACGTAGTCGGCCCCGGCCCGGTAGAGGGCACGCATCTCGGGGAAGCTGATGGCGGTGGCGATGACGACCACCTCCGGGCAGAGGCGGCGCACCGTCTCGACCACACCGACGCTGGTGGCGGAGACCAGGACGTCGTCGGGGATGGTGCACAGGATCACGCGGGAGCGATCGACTCCGGCGTGACGCAGGGTTTCGGCGCTGGTGAAGTCCCCGTAGATGACGCGCGGTCCGAGCTTCGTGATCTTCTCGTGGATCGCCACGTTGAAGTCGACGACCAGGGTCCGGGTGAGCAGCTCAGGGGCTGCGGAGCGCAGTTCGTGCAGCAGCGATGACCCGGTGCGATGCACCCCGAGCAAGGCCAGGTCGTATGCGTCGATCTGGTCGCCGGTGTCGGCCGAGGGCTGCTTGAAGCCGAGGCGGTCGAGCAGCGGCTCGATGGCACGCGCCACCGAGTCGGCCCGCCCGAACAGCCAGGGACTGATGACGGCGGTGGCGACGAACGCCAGGACGATGGCGGCATTCACCTGCTCGTCGATGTGTCCCAGCTGCATGCCGAGGAATGCGATGACGAGAGCGAACTCGGAGATCTGCGCCAGCTTGGTCGAAACGAGGCTGGCATTGCGCCTGTCGAGACCGGTGGAGTACAGGATCGGAAGCATCACCAGGAACCGGGACAGGATCGCCACGACCGCGATCGCCACCGCAACGAGCACGACGCCGATGTCATCCGGTGCGGGGATGGTCATCCCGATACCCACGAAGAAGAGGGTGACGAAGAAGTCGCGCACCACCGACACCTGTCGGGTGATCTCGATGCGAAACGGAAGCGCGCCGATCGTGGCACCCGCGATGAGTGCTGCCATGCCGGCGCTGACCGCCAAGCCCGGATGGATCCCGAATGCCGAGTCCAGGAGGGCGTCGATGTTGATGCCCGCGATCACCACCGCGAAGCACCACGCCAGCGATGCGACCACGACCGTCGCGGGCTGCTTGGCGACCCAGCCAAACCCGGCCTTGAGGACGGTGCGTGCCATCAGAGTGGCCGCGGCCGCCAGCAGCATGATCCCGCCGAACGAGGCGACGATCGGGCCGAGCCGCGGGCTGTCGAGGTTGGGCTGCAGAGCCAGCACCACGATCGCCCAGATGTCCTGGAAGACCAGCAAGGCGACCGCGACCCGGCCTGCGATGGTGTCGAGGGTGAAGGAATGCTGGAACAGGGCCACGACCAGCAGGGTCGACGAGGCACCGATCGTCAGCCCCGCGTACAACGGGGCGTAGTCGCCGCCCAGGATCCCACCCCCGAGACCGGCGAGGAACAGCCCCTGGAAGACGAGCAGGCCGAATGCCACGGTCACCGGGAACTGCAGCAGACCCGAAGTGATGATGGTGCGGCCACCAGCGGCCAGAGCCTTGACGTCGATCTCGAGGCCGATGAGGAACAGCAGAAGGATCAACCCGAGTTGGGCGATGGTGTCGATGTTGGCGCGGTCGTCGATGAGTTCGCCGACCGGCCCCAGGATCACCCCGGCGAGGAGGAACGCCGCGATCGTGGGGATCTTGATTCGGGTGAAGACGACGGCGAGGAACCCGGCCACGAGCAGGGCGAGACCGATGTCGTAGACCAATGGAGGCAGGCCTGACTCGCCCCCGGCCGCCAAGAGAGCCGCATGCATGGCGACGCACGGTAGTGGTCGCGACCGCCGGTTTGAGAGTCTGCGCTAGGCGCGCACCCGGCGGACCCGCACCTTGCCCGCCGGATCGACCGAGGCCTGGTACACCATGCGGGTCGGGCCGCGACGCGACTGAATCCACCACACGGGAGCCCACAGCCCCAGCGACTGGATGGTGAGTCGTCTGTGCAGCCAGTGATTCGGTCCCTGGGTGACGGCGTACACGACCTCGAAGTCGTCTTGTGACACGACCTCGAATGGCTGGCCGGCGCCGGCAGCGCGCGCCTCCACTTCCATCAAGCCGGCCTGCAGCAGAGCCCGGCGGCGCCCATCCGACATCCCTTCATCGCGCGTCGTGGCGGCAGACATGGCGGGCACGATAGGACGGCCTCCGGCCGACGGGCGTCGTCCTGTCTCGGCGCCCCATGGCGATCCGCCCGCGGGCGATCCGTCACAATTCACCCCGGGGTTCGGCTTCGGTACGATTCGCCGACACCAAGCGACTTGGAGGTTGCTGCCATGGCGATGTCCGCCGAGCACAAGGCGGCTCTTGCCGCCGGAAGACGCGAGTCCCGAGCCATCAAGCTGTACCTGGACTCGCTGGGTTCGCGGCGGCGGGGCCGCCCGGTCACCGCCGAAACGCTGGCCAAGCGGGTCAAGGATCTGGAAAAGCGCATCGTGGCCGAGACCAATGTGCTCAAGGCCATCGATCTCCGCCAGGCCCGTCTCGACGCCGAGCAGGCTCTCACCGCCGCCGCGGACACCGTGGACCGCGTCAAACTCGAGACGGATTTCGTCCGTAACGCCAAGGCGTATACCAGGCGCAAGGGCATCTCTTACGCGGCGTGGCGTGAGGCCGGAGTCCCGGCTGCGGTCCTGAAGAAGGCGGGGATCAACCGGGCGGGTTGAACCGTCACGGCTCCCGATTCCCTCCGAAATGACCGACGCCATCACCGTCCCCATCGAGGTGCCTCTCATCGGAGATGGGCGGCTCAAGAACTGGGCCAAGGTCGTCAGCAACGTCGATGCCGGCCTCAATGGGGGATGGGCCTTCGACGGCGAATTCGTCGCCACCGGCGGCATCCAGGACCTGCCCACTCCAAGCGTCCTCCTCGTCTATGGGGAGAAGGGTTCGCGGGGCAATCCGCGTCCCGAGGCCCGGGTGTACGAGGTCAATGCGGATGCCACGCTGACGCTCCACGCCACCGCCACGGGGCGTGCCTGGGCCCGCACCCTGCGCGACTCCGTGGCCGATCTCGTGGCCAAGGACCGTCCGCTGCGTCCCGGGTCGCGGCCGTGGGACCCGGCACTGATGGGGTATGCCAACGCCGCCCTCGAGGAGGAATTGCAGCGGCGTCGCCCCGGCTGACTCCTCAAATCGGCCCGGGAGTGGCGGGTGCCCCGCCCAGAGTCTTGATTTCCTGTCCCTCGAGAATCGACAGCGCGTCGTCGGCGAGCGCCTGACCTGCCTCCTCATAGAGGTTGCGGGCCACGGTCACCCCGGCGCGGCGCAACTGGGCCACCTCATCGGGGTAGGCCGCAATCGCCGCCACCCGCGCCGCGGGGCGGTTGGCCCGGGCCCGGGCCACGCACTCCATGTTGGCGGCATGGCTGTTGAGCGCCACGATCACCAATTCCAAGTCCTCGTGAAAACGGATGCGGTCCCAAAAGTCGCTATCGAGGGCGTCGCCGCGCACGACGTTGCGGCCCGCGGCGCGTTGCGCTCCGGCGACCTCCTCCTTGCGGTCCACGCCCACCACCTCCTCACCGCGACGGCGCACGATCTCGTCGTAGGCTCCCTCCCCGACCCGGCCCATCCCGAACACGATCACCTTGGCGTCGGCGATGTCGATCAGGGAGTCCTCGGGGGCAAGCGGGTGGCGCTCCAGGGCCCGCATCAATGGGCCGGCGATCCGGTAGATCCCCTGGCGCCAGCGTCCGAGGAGGGCCGCGGCGACGAATGAGAACCCGACGGCAATTGCGAGCGCCGCCATCCAACGCTCGTCGATGTCCCCGGCTGCGGCGGCGGCGAGCCCAACGATCAGCCCGAACTCGCTGTAGGTGGCCAGAGCGAGCGAGGCATTGAGCGCAGTCCGGCTGCGCAGACGGAACCGGGTGATCAGCACCAGAAAGGCGAGCGCCTGCACCGGGATCAGCAGGATGAGACCGGCGGCGATGCCCCAGGCGATCGGCGGAGGCGCCCCGGCGAGGCCGATGGAGAGGAAGAACCCGATCAGCAACAGGTCCTTGAGCGAGAGGATCCGGTCGGCGAGTTCGCCGCTGCGAGGATGTCCTGAGACCGAGATGCCCACCACCAGAGCACCGAGGTCGGGTTCGAGGCCTACCAGTTCGAACCCGGCGGCACCGACCCCCGCGGCGAGGGCGATGCCGAGCAGCGCGAAGAGCTCGCCGTGTCCGGTGTGGGTGATGAGCCAGCCGTATACCGGGCGGAGCAGGAGGATGGCCGCGACCACGAGAGGCGCCCAGGGGGACGGTGGCTCTCCGGTAGCGAAGGCGAGATACCCCACGGCGAATATGTCCTGGATCACCAGGATGCCCACCGCGATCTGCCCGGCCAGTGCGGCGGACTCACTGCGGTCCTCGATGGCCTTCACCGCCGCCACGGTGCTGGAGAAGGACAGGGCAAAGCCGAGCAGGAGTGCCTGACCGACGTCGAGTTCTTCGGCGAGGCGCAGGCCGAGCACCTTGGCCGCGAGCAGGGCGCCACCGAGAATGAGGCTGGCGATCAGCGTGTGGGCCACGGTGCTGGCCCACACCACGGGCTTGGTCAGGGTGGCAGGCCGGAGCTTCAGGCCGATGCCGAACAACAGCAGGAGCACTCCGAGGTCGGCGATGGCCTCGAGACCCTCGCTGGTGTCGTGACCCATCTCGTGGAGCACGAAGCCGGCGCCGAGGTAACCCACCAGCGGGGGGAGGCCGATGCGGGCGGCGACGAACCCCAGAGCGTATGCCACGAGGATCATCTCGAACGCCATGGCGGGGCATTATCGCCGCCGGGGATGGGGACTGCCCGCACCGAGGCGGTAGGCTTCCCGCCCCATGGACACTCCCGCTTCACATGTCGTCGCCGACACCGCCCTCGCCGATTCGATCGCGGTGGTGGAGCGTCTGCACGCCACCTGCTGCGAACCGGGCCGCAGCCCGCGCATGGAGCAACTGATCGCGACCCTGGCGGCGGCCCGGGTCACGCTGAGCCGGGGAGATGACGCCACCGCCGAGCTCGCCGAGGCCGGGGCCCAGGTGGGGTGGCTCGAGGTGGCGTGCTGCTCGGAAAAGCGCTTGCCGCTGTACACCGAGATCCTGGCCAACCTCGCCACGGCCTATCGGGCACTCGACATGCATGGTCACTGAATGAACGGGTTGCGGCCGATGTTCCGCACACTGATCCGACCAGGTAGTCATGGCAGCCAATCGAGGGCCGAGCCGGAGGATTTTCTCCGCATTTCGGTATGACGAGAAAGATGGTTCGAAAGAACAGGTGTGGTGCCCGCAGCAGCGGTTTCGGTGTACTCGCAGCGTCAATCATCGACCACAGCGATCACCGCAGCCGTACGATCAGCAGGCCATAACCGGGAGGTTCCATGGTGTCTGCGAAGAATGAGTCGAAGAAGGTCCCCACCGCCGAACGGGCGTGGGACAAGA
>DNGH01000072.1 GCA_003486285.1 Actinomycetota bacterium | reverse complement strand
TCACCTTCGTCAGCCTGGTATCGCTCGCCGAGCGCCTCGTGGTCCGCCGCGGCCGGCACCCGGTGGAGGATGTGGTCAGTGTGGCGGACGAGGCGGTGGCGGACCTGGCCGACTAGGGCGGGGTACCGAGCCGACAGCTCACAGCCGACAGCTCACAGCTGACAGCAGGAAGACCTCTCGATCTGCACCCGGTACCCGGTACCCGGCACCCGGCACCCGGTACCCGGCACCCGGTACCCGGCACCCAGCCACTGTTGGCCGCGCGAAATCGTCCTCTGTGACGCGAAATCTGAAGAGCGATTTCGGTTGACCGGGGGAGGGGCGCGGCGTATGTTCCTCCATACCACCCGGGGTGACCCGGGGAGCCGGAGGGAGGCAACTCCCCGAGGAGGCTACCGACCTAGCTCCTGCAAGGGAGGGTCGCAGGGAGCGAAAGCGAACTGCGGTCGCCGGGCCAGCTTTCGCCTCAAGGATTCGTTCCGAGGCGGGGGACAGGAGCGCCTCGCAAGGAGCGTTTCGACCGGAAAACCCCGAGAGGGCGAGGCTTCGGCTGGACTCCCTCGGGGTTCTCCGCGTCTCGGGGGTACCAGCCTCCCGCCTCCCGTCCCCCGGCTCCCGCCAGACGCTCGATCCTCGTCTGTCGTCTGTTCCCGGCACCCGGTACCCGTCGGCCGCGCGAAATCATCCCCTGGTACGCGAAATCTGGAAAGCCCTTGGGGTTGCCATCGCGGCCCTGCGGACGTAAGTTACTTGGACCACCCGGGGTGACCCGGGGAGCCGGAGGGAGGCAACTCCCCGAGGAGGCTACCGACCCAGCTCCTGCAAGGGAGGGTCGCAGGGAGCGAAAGCGAACTGCGGTCGCCGGGCCAGCCTTCGCCTCAAGGATTCGTTCCGAGGCGGGGGACAGGAGCGCCTCGCAAGGAGCGTTTCGACCGGAAAACCCCGAGAGGGCGAGGCTTCGGCTGGACTCCCTCGGGGTTTCTCCGCGTTTGGAGCCACCCGCTGCTTGCTGCCCGCAGGACCCCTCGATCCTCCTCTGGCATCTGGCGTCTGGCATCTGGCATCCGGCATCCGGCATCCGGCATCCGGCTCCCGCATTACCCTTCCGGCCATGACTTACCCACGCCGTTTGCTGACCGAGGGGGAAGAGGTCATCAGGGAGTTCCGGCCCCATTGGCGTCTCCTGGTGTTCCCATTCTTTTGGACGTTGCTCCTCGGGGCGGTCGTCGCCCTCACCTGGAACTACGCCCCCGATGCCGAGGCGTTCGATTGGGGCGTCACCGCCATCGCCCTCGTCGCCTTCCTCAAACTCGGGTTCTATCCGTTCATCACCTGGTGGTTCACCCATTACGTGCTCACCAATGAGCGACTGATCCGGCGCAGCGGGGTGCTGGCTCGCAAGGGCAAGGAGATCCCGCTGGAGAACATCAACGACCTGGCGTTCTCCCAGAACATCCTTGAGCGAATCCTGCGTTCGGGCGACCTCCTGGTCGAGTCGGCGGGCGAGCAGGGGCAGCAGCGGTTCGGGGACATCCCCGATCCCGAGCTGTTCCAGAGCCTCGTCTACAAGGTTCGGGAGATGCGTTCCAAGGATCTGCAGCGGGGCTCGGGCCATGCCGCCATGGACGATGCCTCGCAGTTGGAGCGCTTCGCCGCACTGCTCAAGCAGGGCCTGATCTCGCAGAAGGACTTCGATCGCAAGAAGCAGGAGTTGCTCGGCGACAACGAGATGTAGGCCGAGACGACGCGACCTGGGAGGGGGGTGGCGGGATGCCGCACATGATGGATGACTTCCCGCTGCTGCTGTCGACGCTCTACGACCATGCGGTCCGTCATCACCCCGGCCGCGGCATCGTCTCGGTCGAACACGACCTCACGGTGACCCGCACCACCTACGGGGCCACCGACGACCGGGTGCGCCGCCTCGCCACCGCCATCGCCGATCTCGGTGTCGGGCCGGGGGAGGCGATCGGCACCTTCGCCTGGAACAACCTGCGCCATCACGAGCTCTATTGGGCCACCGCCAACACCGGCCGGCTGTGCCACACCCTCAACATCCGGCTGTTCCCGGACCAGTTGGCCTACATCGTCAACCACGCCGGGGACAAGGTGCTCTTCATCGATCCCGGATTGCTGCCCCTCGTCGAGCGCTTCGCCGGTGAACTGAAGACGGTGGAGCGCTACGTGGTGATGGGCGACGCGGTGCCACCCACGACCCTGCCGGATGTCATCGCCTACGAGGACCTGATCGCCGACGCCACCCCCTGGGGGGTCTGGCCGCGGCTCGACGAGCGGTCCCCGATGATGCTGTGTTACACCTCGGGCACCACCGGCAACCCCAAGGGCGTCGCTTACACCCAGCGCTCCACCTACCTGCACACCATCAGTTCTCTGGCGACCTTTCCGATCGCGGCGCGCGACGTGGTGCTTCCGGTGGTGCCCATGTTCCATGCCGCCGCCTGGGGCTACCCCTACACGGCAACGACCGCCGGGGCGACGCTCGTCTACCCCGGTCCCGACCTCTCCGCTCCCGGCCTGGTCTCGCTCTTCGAGAAGGAGCGGGTCACCTTCGCCGCCGGGGTTCCGACGGTGTGGGGCGGCATCCAGCAGTATCTGATGGAGCATCCCGAGGCCGACACCTCTTCGATCCGGGCTTTCCTCTGTGGTGGGTCCGCGGTGTCCCGCGCCATGATCGAGTGGTTCCACCGCGAGCGCGGCATCCTGGTGCAGCAGGGCTGGGGCATGACCGAGACCAACCCGGTCGCCTCGATCGCCGCCCTGCTCCCGGAGCACGACGGACTCGCCTTCGAGGAGCAACTCGACCACCTGCAGACGGCGGGCATTCCGGTGGCCGGGCTGCAGGTGAAGATCGTCGACGAGGACGGCAACGAGTTGCCCCATGACGGCGCCGCCTTCGGCGAGTTGCTCATTCGAGGCCCGTGGATCGCCGCCGAGTACTACCGCGACGAACGGCGGGAGACCTTCGTCGATGGCTGGATGCGCACCGGCGACGTCTGCAAGATCACGCCGGAGGGGTACATCGTCATCACCGACCGGGCCAAGGACGTCATCAAGTCGGGGGGCGAGTGGATCTCCTCGCTCGACCTGGAGCGGGAGTTGATGGCGCACCCGGCGGTTCTCGAGGCCGCGGTGATCGGGGTCAAGCACGTCCGGTGGCAGGAGCGGCCCCTGGCGCTGGTGGTCAAGCGACCTGGCCAAGAGGTCACCGCCGCGGAGCTGCTCGCCCACCTCGAGGGGCGCGTCGCCAAGTGGTGGCTCCCCGATGTCATCGAGTTCACCGACTCGCTCCCCAAGACCGGCACCGGCAAGTTCGACAAGAAGGTGGTGCGCGACCAATTCAGCAACGTCCTGCTGGATGGTTGACACTCCGGCGGTCCGCGCCGTCGCGGCCTCCGGGCTCGCCCACGAGGTGGTCGAGTACGGCAAGGTGGACTCCGTCGAGGAAGCCGCCATCGCCCGCGGCATCGCCCTCGATCGGGTGATCAAGACCATCGTGGTGCGGCGCGGTGAAGGCGACCTATTGATGATCCTGGTCCCCGGTGACCGGGTGATCGACTGGGCCAAGTTGCGCAAGGTGTGCGGGGTGTCGCGACTGTCGCTGGCTTCCGCGGAGGAGGCGCTCGCCGCCACCGGTTACGCACCGGGCACGATCACCCCGTTCGGGTCGCTTACCAGGCTGCCCGTGATCGCCGACGCCGTCATGGGCGGCCTGGCCTCGATCGGGGGAGGCGCCCCCGGGGTGGCGATCAACCTGGATGCCGAGGAGTTGATCGCATTCCTGGATGCGCAGATGGCGGATGTGACCCGCCGGGTCTAGCGGCGGCGACGTGCCTCGGGCAGTGCCAGGATCAGCGGCACGCTCAGCACCGTGATCAGGGCGCTGACCACGAAGGCGGAGTGCAGGCCGATCCCGTCGCCGAGCACGCCCACCACGACCGCGGCCCCCGAGGACACCACGAACACCGTGGACAGGTAGAGGGCGTTGGCCAGACCCCGGCTCTCGGGAAAGGTCTCCTGCACCAGTGCCATGCACACCGGGTGCATCGACACGGTGGCGGCGCCGGCGAGCGCCAGGAACGGGAACCGTATCCAGCCCTCCAGGGCCGTGAACAGCAGCAGGCCGGCCGGCCCGGCGATCGAACCGAAGAGCAGCACCGCGCTCCGCCCGGTGCGATCGCTGATCCACCCGGCCGCCAGCGTCCCGGCCATGCCGGCCGCCTGGAACAGGGCCACCGCGGCCGCAGCCACCAGGCCGCTGTTGCCCTCCTCCTTGAGCAAGATCGGTGAGAACACCGCCGGGGCCGCCACCGCCATCGCCCGCAACACCACCAGGCCGGCCATCA
>DNGH01000062.1 GCA_003486285.1 Actinomycetota bacterium | reverse complement strand
GCGGAGGCCCTGGCCGCCATGCAGGCTCACGGCGTCGATTGGTTCGGGATAGTCTCGGCAGGCGACCTGCTCGGCTGGGCGTGGCGGGACGAGGTTGCCGATCGCATCAGCACGGTCACCCCGCGGCCGTTCGTGGTCCGGCTGCGAGGAACCGACACCCTGCGTGACGCCCTCGACGCCGCCATCACCGGACACACCCGAGTGGCCCCGGTCTTCGACGGGGACCGCTACCTCGGCATGATCAGTGTCGAGGCGATCAGCCGCCGGGTCACCTCATGATCGCTCGCACCCTGATCGACTGGGGGTGGATCCTCGATCACCTCGACGAGATTCGCGATCGGGTCGGGGAACATCTCCTCCTCACCGGGATCGCCCTCGGCGTGGGCCTGGCGATTGCGACCGGGCTGGCACTCATCGGCCTGCGCTTCCCCGGCACCATCGCCCCGATCACCTGGGCCACCTCAGCCCTGTACACGATCCCGTCGCTCGCCCTCTTCGCCTTTCTCGTGCCGATCACCGGCCTCACCGTCCTCACTGCCGAGATCGGCCTGGTCTCGTACACCCTCCTCATCCTGTTTCGCAACATCGTCGCGGGGATCCAGGGGGTCGATCCGGCCGTCCTCGAGGCGGCGCGGGGCATGGGGTACGGGCGCCGCCGCTTGCTGCTCGAAATCGAGATCCCCCTGGCGTTGCCGGTGATCCTGGCGGGGGTGCGCATTGCCGCCGTCACCACCGTGGGGTTGGTCACGATCACCGCCCTGATCGGTCAGGGTGGCCTCGGTTATTTCATCCTCGATGGACTCAGGCGCGACTTCGACACCGAGATCGTGCTCGGCACATTCGTGTCGGTGATACTCGCGGTCACCCTCGACTTCACCCTGGTCCTGGCCGGACGCCCCCTCACCCCGTGGGCACGGCGTAAGGCTGCGGCATGATCGACTACTTCGGCGACCTGGTGCGCTGGTTTGGGGAGAACTGGGCGGGTGAGGCGGGGTACCTGCACCGCACCTGGGAGCACGTCACCGTGTCCGGCACCGCTTTGGTGCTCGCCGTTGCCATCGCAGTCCCCCTGGCGGCATGGCTCGGCCACCGCGGCCGCGGCGGGTTGGCCGCGGTGTCGGTGGTGAATATCGGACAGGCCCTGCCCTCGTTCGGCATCGTCGCCCTAGCCTTGCCGTTCACCATCCGTCTCGCCGATGCCCTGCCTTTCATCGACAGCGGCCTGGGGTTCCTCCCCACCTTGGTGGCGCTCTTTGCGCTGGCGCTCCCCCCGGTGTTTTCGAACACCCATGCCGGGTTCCGAGGCGTGGATCCCGAGGTGGTGGAGGCGGCGCGCGGGATGGGCATGGGAGGCCGCAGAGTCCTGGCCGCGGTCGAATTGCCGCTGGCCGCACCACTCATTTTCGAGGGGATCCGGGTGGCGGCGATCCAGGTGGTAGCCACCGCCCCCCTCGGGGCCTTGGTCGGCTACGGCGGCCTGGGGCAGTACATCATCCATGGATTCGCGACCCGCGATTCGGTGGAGATCACCGCCGGGGCGCTGTTGGTGGTCCTGCTCGCCCTGGTCACCGGCTCTGCGGTGGGTCGCCTGGGGCGGCTCCTGATCCCGCCCCCGCTGCGCCCCGCGCCCAAACCCGGGAACATCCCTCCGGGCCAGCATGTTGTCCCCGTGAGGGGCGGCTCCGCCTCACCCCTGTCCACCAAACCATGAGAGGAGTGACCCATGCGGAGACCGATCCGCAGCCGGGCCGTTGGGGCGGTCCTCGTCGCCCTGGCGCTGGTCGTGAGCGCCTGTGGGGACGATGGATCGGGAGACGGCACCAAGGAAGGACCGACCATCACGGTCGGCTCGTTCGACTTTGGCGAGTCGGTGATCTTGGGCGAGATCTACGCTCAGGCACTCGAGGCCGCGGGATACCCGGTGAGCCGGGCCTTCAACCTGGGGACCCGCGACGTGGTCAACCCGGCACTCAAGAGCGGTGAGGTCGACCTCATCGCCGAGTACACCGGAAGCCTGCTCTTCTTCAAGAGGGGCACTCCGAGCGCCGACAACGCGGCGACCTACGCCGCGATGGCGGCGGCGATCGCCGACGACGGCCTGGTCGCCCTGGCGTATGCGCCCGCTGAGGACAAGAATGGCTTCGTCGTCACCGCCGAGACCGCGGCGGCGCTCGGCGTAACCAAGGTGAGCGACCTGGCGGCATACAACGGAACGCTCATCCTGGGTGGTCCGACCGAGTGCCCCGACCGTCCCTTGTGCCTGCCCGGGTTGCAGGAGGTCTACGGTCTCGACTTTGCGTCCTTCCGCCCCTTGGATGCGGCCGGCCCGATCACGGTGGCCGCCCTCGAGGGTGGTGAAATCGACGTCGCCGTCCTCTTCACCTCGGATGGGATGATCGCCGCCAAGGGCTTCGTGCTGCTCGAAGACGATCGCAACCTGCAACCGGCGGAGAACATCGTCCCGATCACCACGGACGAGATCATCGCCGCCTACGGCGACGACCTGGTGGCGCTCCTGAACGCGGTCACCGCCGCGATCACCACGGCCGAACTCTCCGAGCTCAACAAGAGCTACAGCATCGATGCCACCGACGCCGACACCCTGGCCCGCCAATGGCTGGAGGACCACGGGTTCATCTGAGCCGATCCCGGGGCCGGGTGGCGATCCGCCGCCCGGCCCCGCATTGCCCAGGAGGGCGCCTTGAAGCCACAGCACGCCGATGCCGACTTCGGCTACCTGATGACCACCGGCCGCCGCAGCGGCAAGCCGCACACGGTCGAGATCTGGTTCGCCGTGGGCGATGACGTCATCTACCTGCTCTCCGGGGCCGGTGGCGCCAGCGACTGGTGCCGCAACCTCGAGGCGAACGGACCGGCCACCTTCCGCATCGCCCGCACCGACTATCCGGTGACGGGGCGCCGCATCACCGGTCGCAAGGAGCAGGCCCTGGCGCGCCGGCTGGTCTTCGACAAGTACCACCCGGGCTACGGCGGCGATCTCACCGAGTGGCGGGACACCTCCGCCCCCTATGCCCTGGACCTCACCACCTAGCCCGGTTGGCGGTTCGGCAGCGGTGCGCCATCATCACGGGG
>DNGH01000183.1 GCA_003486285.1 Actinomycetota bacterium | reverse complement strand
TGCCGTTCCAGAAGAAGGAGACCTACGGTCGCCATCTCCCCCGCAACGTGCGGATGATCGACCGCACCATCGACTACAAGATGGACAAGGCTCGCCGGCTGCTGGGCTGGTCACCCCAGCACGACGTCGCGGCCGGGGTCGCCGCCACCGTGCCCTGGCTGCGCGAGCAGGGCATCCTCCCCGAGGCCTGAGCCGCCTACTCGCCGCTGTCCCGCAGGGATTGCGCGGCGGCGAGGCGGGGTTCGTCGAGCACCTCCAGTACGAACCCCAGGTGAGCCAGCACCGGAGTGCCGACGGTCACCTCGGGGAAATAGGAGAGGCAGACGGCGCGATCTTCGGACTGTCCCGAGAGGTGGCCCATGGGGAGACCACCTTCGTCCCAGGTGCGGGTGATGCGGCCGACGATGCCGAGGCACATCAGGAGGGCCCCCAGTCGTAGATCGCCAATTCCGGGGGCACCACCACCGGCAGGCCGGAGCCGCCGCAGTGCGGGCATGTATCGAGTTTGGCTCCCGGATACTCGGCGCCACAGGAGAAGCACAGCATCGCCCCGATCGCCGGCCTCAGATCCAGGCTCGCCCCCTCGGCATGACTGCCCCCGGCATGGTGCTCCCACACCTGGCGGACCACCTCGGGATCGACTCCGGGGCCGAGGCGGGCCGACACCCGCCCGATGGCCATCCCGGCCGTGTCCCGGAGGAAGGCATCCACCGCCAGGCCCACGGCACCCCGCTCATGCATGGGCGGGTACCTCGACGTCCCACGAGGCCAGCACCTCGAGTGCCGCCTCGACCATCGCCGGCAGGCGCTCCAGAGCCGCTGCAGTCAACCCATACCCGGTCTCCAGTGAGAAGGGCGCCATGCCGATCCCGGCGACGAGTTGCGGTGCCCGCCCTGCCAGCTGGGCTGCCGCCAGGGCCTCCTGGACGCCGATCTGGTGCGCCGAGTAGAGCAGCAGGTGCGGTCGGATCAGATCGGCGGCATCCAACGCCACAAGGTCGCCGGGAGTGGCCGCCTCGGCCACAACGGCATCGAGGACCAACACCCCGCGCCGGTCGTCGATCTCGGGGAGCAGGCCCAGCCCCAGAGTGCCACCGTCGACCACGTCGACGTCCGCCAGCCCGAGCGCCTCGATGCGGCGCGCCGCCTCCACCCCGAGTCCCTCGTCCCGGAACAACTCGTTGCCCAGTCCGAGGACCAGGAAGCCCGCCCTGGTCATAGTCGTTCGAGCGGCAGCCGCTTGACCCCGCTGACCATCGATGACGTGATACCCGAGCGCTCCTCGTGGTCGATGAGGATGACGGAGAACACATGGTGGATCGCAAAGCCGATGGTGAGCCACATCACGAGGTGATGGGTGAGGCGAACGTACTGGATGCCCCCCAGCACTCCGGCCAACCAACCACCCACCGCCCACTTCCAGCCCGACTGCGCTCCGAATCCCTGCAGTGCCAGACCGGTGAGGATCTGGAGCAGGAACATCGCGAACACCACCAGATAGGTGATGCCCGCCAGCGGGTTGTGGCCGATCGCGGGTGGTGGCTCCTTGCGCAAGAAGAGGTAGTACTTCAGGGTCCGGCGAATCCAGTGCCGCCGCGCCGGGTTGGCGGGGATGAACTGATCCCACCGGGCCCAGCGGTTGCCGGTGAACATGAAGACGATCCGGGCGGCGAGCGTGACGATGAACAACCACGCGAACAGGGCGTGGACGAACCGCACCTTGGCCATGAAATAGGCCGGCTCGGTGCCGGCGAAGGTGAATGGCCTTCCGATGTAGAAGCCGGTCAGCGAGAGCACCGCAACACAGAGCACGAACGACCAGTGGATGTACCGGATCGGCAGCTGCCACACCTTGACGGTGACCAGCTCGACTCCCACATCGACGACGTCCACGGTTCCCGGGCGATGGATGGGTTCGGTTTCGGTGGTCACAGCACCTTCACCTCGACGACCGGGTTGCCGTCGGCGTCGATCACGTGGGCGGCACACGCCATGCACGGATCGAACGAGTGGACCGTGCGCAGGATCTCCAGCGGCTGTTCGGCGTCGGCGATGGGCGTGCCGATCAGTGCCGACTCATAGGCGCCGCTGGTGCCGGAGGCGTCGCGCGGCCCGGCGTTCCAGGTCGAGGGGACCACGATCTGGTACCGCTCGATCTTCTGGTTCTTGATCTTGATCCAGTGCGACAAGCCGCCGCGGGGCGCCTCATGCATGCCGTAGCCGACTGCCTCGTTCGGCCAGGTCCCCGGATCCCACAACGCGCCGTCGTGGGTACGGAGGTCGCCGCCTTTGATGTTGGCGGCGAACTGGTCCAGCACCTCGAGAGAGTGCTCGGCGAGAACCAAGGTCTCGATGGCGCGCGCTGCGGTCCGGCCCAGGGTGGAGAACAACACCGCCGGCCCGGCCCCAAGCTGGCCGAGGACGTAATCGACGACCTCGGTCACCCGAGGGTGGCCTTTGGCATAGGCAACGACCATGCGGGCCAGGGGGCCCACCTCGACCGCCCGGTCGTCGTACCGCGGTGCCTTGAGCCACGAGTACTTGCCGTCGGTATCGAGAAAGTCGTACGGCGGCTGCGGTCCGGTGTAGTTCGGGGTGGTCTCACCGTCGTAGGGCTGGAGACCCTGCGAGTCGCCACCCGAGTAGTCGAACCAGGAGTGAGTCACGTACTCCGAGATCCGCATCGGGTCGAGCGAGTGCACGGTGGAGATGTCCTTGTCGAACACGAGCCCGCGCGGCAGGTACAGCGAATCCGGGTCGTTCTCGGGTGTCGCCTGGCCGAGAGGGAAGTCGCCAAAGGCCATGAAGTTCCCCAGACCGCCGCCGATGCCGGCCCACTCCAAGTAGAAGGGGGCCACCGCCAGGACGTCCGGGATATAGACCTCCTGAACGAACTTCAGTCCGCTCTGAAGCAGGCGGCGGATCGAGGCGATGGTGTTGGCGTTGATCGCCTGCTCGCTGTTGGGGTCGATCGGGATCGCCATGCCGCCGACCAGGTAGGTCTGCAGATGCGGGTTCTTCCCGCCGAGCATGGCGTGGATCTTGATGTAGTCCCGCTGGAAGTCGAGGGCGTCCAGGTAGTGGCTGACCGCCATCAGGTTGGCCTCGGGAGGCAGCTTGTAGGCGGGATGTCCCCAGTACCCGTTGGCGAACGGGCCCAGCTGTCCCGCCTGTACGAAGCGGGCGAGCCGGTCCTTCACGGCCGCGAAGTGACCGGTGCTGGAGCGGGCGTAC
>DNGH01000157.1 GCA_003486285.1 Actinomycetota bacterium | reverse complement strand
CGCCGCCCAGGCGACCGGATCCGCCAGGTCGCCGGAACGGGGCAGCGTCGCCGGACTCTCCCAGAGGCGATGTACCGCCTCGTCGCCCCAACGCCTTGCTACTTCGTGGCAGAAGGTCGCTCCGAGCCGATAGTGGGCACGGTCCAGGTCGAGCCCGATCATCTGGGCGAGCATCTGCTCGCCGGGCGCCGGCTCGGCGCGGCGGCGATCGACGGCCTCCCGTAGGGCGCCGGCCTGAGGTATGAGGTTTCCCACGCACCGATCCACGAGGAACTCCGCATACCCGTCGGCGATCGACATAAGGGTGCGGACATCGTCGAGTTGCTCGGCACCGCCCCGTGCCGAGAGCAGGGGAGGCATCGCGCCGCCACCCTCGACCAGGCGTTGCAGAGCCTCGGGGTCCTGGAGCATGTCGAGCCGCGTCGTCATCGCGGCGTCGTCGATCTCGAGAGAGGCGACGAAGGCCGCCATGCTGTCGACCGCGTGCTGGCGAACCCACGGCTCTGCCATCGCCGCGACGTGGGTGGTCTCGTGCATCGCCGCCCAGAGCCGGACCTGTCGGCGATCCAGGTCGTGATCGGTGGCGAGCTGCTCGATGTTGGGCACGAGGTACGCGGGACCCTCCGGGCGCCCCGGGGGGAGCCCAACGTCGAAGCCGCCCATGATGCGGTGGCTGAGCGCTCCGACCATGCCCCCCATCTGCAGTCCGATCAGTGCCGGGGCCAGCATCTGCACCACTTCGGTCACCGGCTCCGCCGCGGTGAACTTCGCCGCCATGGGCTCCGCCAGGTAGGCGAGGCCGTCGGCCGCAGCGGTGGCCCATGCCCGGCGGTCGAGGATGCGGGGGGCGTCGGCAGCAGTGACCGGGTCGAGCGGCGAGGCGGAGTCGATGTATCGCACCGCGGTTGCCGCAAGGTCGCGGTACTCCTCGTCGAGCCACGGATCCACCGGCTCGGCGTTGCCCGCGGCGCTCTCGGCGATCTCGCGGGCCAGACGCCAATTGACCGGACCAGGGGAGCGGAACAGGTCGGCGAGGCGGTCGAACAGGTTGTCGGTCATACGCCTTCGGGACGCTCGCGGAGCATCACCTCGAGCGTCATCGGGACGCCGGCACGCACGATCCCGATCTCGATCGTGTCGCCGACCCGGTAGTAGCGCAACTGCACCACGAGGCGGTCCATCGTCACCACCACCTCGCCCTCGAACGTGACGATGATGTCGCCTTCGACGACTCCCGCCGCTGCCGCCGCGGTGTCGTCGATGATCGAGGCGACCTCGACGCCGGCCGGGGCCAGGGCTCCGTCGGGACGGGTCTCGAAGTGGGTCGAGCCCGAGATGCCGAGGAAGGGGTGCGGCGACACCCCATCGGCGATCAGGTCGGCGGTGATCCGCTGCATCATCTCCACCGGGATGGCGAAGCCGAGGCCTTCGGCGCCGACATCGCTGACCGCGATCGCGCTGGTGATGCCGATGAGCCGTCCCTCGCCGTCGACCAGAGCCCCGCCGCTGGACCCCCGGGTGATCGGGGCGTCGGTCTGGAGCAACCCGAACAACTCCGAGTCGCTGCTCGTGCGCACCCGGCGATCGAATGCCGACAGCACCCCCACGGTCACCGATGGCCCGCCCTCGAGCCCGAGCGGACTGCCCACCGCAATCGTCAGATCCCCGATCGACATGGCTCGGGACGACCCGAGGGCGATCGGGGTGAGCCCGGCGGTGCCCACATGGAGCACCGCCAGGTCGGTGAGGGCGTCCTCCCCGACCAGGGTCGCCGGGTAGGTGCGCCCGTCGGCGAACAGGACCTGATACCTCAGGGCGCCATCGACGACGTGCTGGTTGGTCACGATCGTTCCGGCGGCGTCGATGACGACTCCCGAACCCGAGGCGTCCGCCACGAAGTTGCCGCTGCTGGTGTTGCTCACCTCGACGGTGACGATCGATGGGATCACCCGCGCCGCCACGATCGCAGCCGGGGACGTCGGGGTGGCGGTCCCGGCGCCGATCGGGGCCAGGGTCGTCACCGGAGCCGAGTCGGAGTCGAAGGCGAGCAGAACCACGGACGCCGTCACCGCCCCGATGAGCGCCGACAGCACCAGGGCTCCGGCATAGGCCCAGCCCCGGCGGCGGACCCTGCCGCGGGGCGCCGGGGGTGGCCCGGCGGGGAGCGCCACGGGTGCGGCCCAGAGATCGCCGTCGGAGGGTTCCGGTTCCACGCCCCACCCGGTCGAGGTGACGTCCCCGGTAGTGTCGGCCATGGAGGGATTGTATGGATGCGGCGTTCGTACCCGACCGGGACCACATCGTGGTCGAACCTGCCCCGATCGATGCCGCCACCCTGGTCGCCCGGGTGGCGGTTCCCGGGGCCGGCGCCGTGGTCCTGTTCCTCGGCACGGTGCGCGACCACTCGTCCGGACGCCCCGGGGTCAGCGGCCTCGAATACGAGGCCTACCCCGAAGTCGTGGTCGACAAGATCGCCGCCACCGTCGCCCTCGCCCGCGAACGGCATGTCGTCGAGCGGGTGGCCGTGGCCCACCGGGTGGGCCCGGTGGCAGTCGGCGAGGTCTCGGTCGGCGTCGCCGTGGCGGCGGCCCATCGCGCCGAGGCCTTCGCCGCAGCCCGACTCATCATCGACGACCTCAAGGCGACCGCCCCCATCTGGAAGAAGGAGACCTGGGAGGGTGGGAGCGAGTGGGTGTCCGGCGCCTGACGGCGCCTCAATAGTCCCCAGTCTCCAGTCCCCAGTCTCCAGTCGGGTCCCCAGTCTCCAGTCTCCAGTC
>DNGH01000100.1 GCA_003486285.1 Actinomycetota bacterium | reverse complement strand
GGCAGGCGATGATCAGCACCGCCACCGCGGCCCGTACCGCGTCGGGGAGGGCCGCGGAGGTGGCCAGCCAGGCGCCCAGCGTCACCGCCGCGATCAAGAGGACGGCCGGTACGAACACTCCGGCGACGCGATCGGCCAGGTGCTGGATCGGGGCCTTGGTCGCCTGGGCGTCCTCCACAAGCCGGACGATCTGAGCGAGTGCGGTCTCGCGTCCCACCTTGGTCGCCTCGACCACGACCAGGCCGAACTGGTTGATGGTGGCGCCAAAGACCTCATCGCCGACGGTCTTGCCAACGGGCGCCGACTCGCCGGTCAGCATGCTCTCGTCGAACGACGATCCGCCCTCGACGATCTTGCCGTCGGTGGGCACCTTGTCACCGGGACGAATCACCATCCGGTCGCCGGGAACCAGCGCGTCTGCGGGGACGGTCACCTCGACCCCGTCGCGCAGCACCCGGGCCTCGCGGGCGCCGAGTTCGAGCAGGCGGGTGATGGCCGCCGAGGCCCTCCCCTTGCTGCGCGCCTCGAAGAACCGCCCGAGAAGCAGGAACGAGATGATCACCGCCGCGGTCTCGAAGAACACCGGCTCGTGCGCGAAGAAGGCGTACACCGACCAGCCGTAGGCGGCCAGGGTGCCCATGCTCACCAACGTGTCCATGTTGGCAGTGAGACCCCGCAGCCGGATGGCGGCGTTGCGGTGGAACTGCCAGCCGAACACGAACTCCACTGGAGTGGTCAGCGCCCATACGGCCAATTCCGGCCAGCGACTGCCGTGATCCATCGGCCAGAACATCGTGATGAGGAACGCGGGGATCGTGAAGAGCGCTGCTCCCAGGGCCATGCGCCCCTGGTATCGAGTCTCCTCGTCGTAGCGATCGGCCAGGCTCTCCCTTTCCTCACCGGCGACCACAGGCGTTAGGGTGTAGCCGATCTTGGCGGCGGCATCGGTGAGCACAGTCAGGTCGACTCCGGGGGCCGCGGTGACCCGGGCCTCCTTGCCCGCCAGGCTCACCACCGCAGATTCGACTCCCTCCTGCTTGCCGAGGACGCGCTCGATCCTGAGGGCGCACGACGCACAGGTCATGCCCTCGACGTCGAATACCAGGGGCTCTTCGCGAGTGGTGGCCATGATGCGGGCCCCTCAGCCCTTGGTGACCTGGTACCCCTGGCCCTCGACGGCGGCCACCAGGTCGTCCACGGTGGCGGGGGTGTCGAAGGTGACGGCGATGGTGGCGCTGGGGACATCGACGGTGGCCTGCTTGACCCCTGCGACCTTCCCCAGGGCGCCTTCAAGAGACATCTTGCAGTGATTGCAGTGGATGTCGGGGACGGAAAGAGTGGTTTCGGTCACAGTGCCTCCTCGGTCGGGCCGGTCATCGCCGGCGTGTAGCGCAATGTCTCCATCAGTTCGTCGACGATCTCCGCGGTGCGACCATCCGAGATCGCGTGGAGCACGCAGGTCTCCAGGTGCCCCTCGAGGAGCACCCGATTGACCTTCTCCAATGAGCCCTGGAGCGCCGACACCTGCTTCATGATCTCGGGGCAGTAGCGCTCCTCCTCGACCATGGCGATGACGGCGTCGAGGTGGCCGCGCACCGTCTTCAGCCGGTTGATGGCGGACGTCTTCTTGTCGGCCTGCATCGGGTGATGGCGTTCCATGACCTAGAGCGTAACGAATCTCGAACCCTACCCCACCCGGGGTGGGTAGGGTCCTCTGGCTCTACCGACCCCACCCGGGGTGGGGCTAAGGTCGGCGTCGGAGGTGCCAACACATGTGGTGCAACGCCGGAAACATGGGCTTTTGGGGGTGGACGATGATGATCTTCCTTTGGGGTGGGATCGCGGCCCTGGTGGTATGGGCGGTTCGATCCGGTGGAACCGGTCGCGACCAGCCGCAGCCAACCGCTCTCGAGATCCTGGAGCGCCGGCTCGCCTCAGGCGACATCGCCCGTGACGAGTACGAGGAGCTGCGGCGCCTCTTGGGGTCGGGGCGATGAGGGCCGAGGCCACCTCGGTCGAGTTCCGGCTGCGTTCTGCCCAGGGCCACCTCGAGGGCGTGATCCGGATGGTCGAGGAGGACCGCTACTGCATCGAGGTCTTGCATCAGTTGGCGGCAGTGGACGGGGCGATCCAGCGGGCGCGGCGCGAAATCCTGGAATCCCACCTGCGCGGCTGTGTGCCCGAGGCGATGGCAGAGGGACGCATCGACCAGGCCGTGGACGAGCTGGTCGGGGCTGCGCTGGGCGTGACCGGTCGCCATCACGGACCGGGTGAGGTTCATCACTGTCGCCACCACACTGATTCTGGGTCCGAGAACCGCGCGTGACTCAGACCGCGCCGATCGAGGTCATCCTGGTGACCGCACCCGGATGTCACTTCTGCGAGGACGCCGCCCATCTCCTCGACGAGCTCAGCTCGTCGGCACCACTCGCGGTGCGCGCGGTGCCTCTCACCTCAGAGGAGGGCCGGGAATTGGCGATCCGTCACCGGGTGCCGTTCCCGCCGATCCTGATCGTCGACGGGGTGTATTTCGGACACGGGCGCATCTCACGGCGCAAGCTCGAACACCGCCTTGGTGAGCTCATCCGCACCGAAGCGGCGGTGGAGTGATGGAGGGGGTGTTTCTCGGCGGTTCGCTGCTGGCCGCTTTCGTGGCCGGATCCGTTGCCCTGTTTGCTCCCTGCTGCATCATGGTGATGTTCCCGGCCTATCTGGCCGCCGCGGTCCGCAACCATCGCTGGCGGTTGGTGCCGCTGACCCTCGTGTTCGCCGCCGGAGTGGCGACGGTGTTGGTGCCGGTCACGCTCGGACTCACGGTCCTCACCCAGGGCCTGTTGCGGTTTCACGGTGTGATCTACATCGGCGGGGGGCTGCTCCTGCTCGTGCTGGCGGGGGTCGCCGCCACGGGAGGCACCTGGTCGCTGCCCTTCTTGCGGCAGGCGCCCGACCTGTCGCGCACGGACTCGGCTGGCGTGTACGCGTTGGGGGTGTTCTCCGGGGCGGCGAGCGCCTGCTGTGCCCCGGTCCTTGCCGGCGTCCTCACCCTCTCGGCGGTTTCCCCCGGCCTGCTCACCGGAATCGGCATCGGGCTCGCCTACGTGTTCGGGATGGTGTTTCCCCTCGTCGTGCTCACGCTCGTGTGGGATCGCCGCAAACCCGGGCGGCTCGCTGGCGGAGGCCGCCCCGTGTCGTGGCGGTTGGGGTCGCGAGCGTTCAGGACCACCTCGACCGCGCTGGTGGCGGCAGCTATGTTCGCAGTGATGGGAGTGGTGTTGGTGATCGCCGGGGTCACCGGTGCGACTCTCGCTCCCAGATTTCAATCCGCGCTCGGAAATTGGATCGAAAGGACCCTGGCGCCGGTCATCGACCGTCTGGATTGGATTCCCGATTCGGTGATCGGGTTCGCCCTGGTGGGCATTGCGGTCGGTGCCGTGATGATCTCGGCCCGCCGCCGCCGCTCCAATGCCGTGGATGCCGCTGTCGACGATTCGATCGAGAGGAATTGCCATGAGCCCGCGCACCACTAGACCGACCCCGGCTTCCGTCACCGAGCCGCGCTCCTCCCTGTGGCGCTGGCTCGGATTCGCCCTGCCCCTCGTATTGCTGGCGATCCTGGTCGCCTACACCGCCATCAGTGAGGCACCATCCTCGGGACCCGATCGCGCCGTGCCGTTCGAGTTGGCAGCCACCGATGGGCAGACGTTCTCGCTCGAGGCCAGCCTTGCCGAAGGCGACACCCTGCTCTATTTCTCGATGGGAGTGGGCTGCAGCGGCTGCTTCCTGCAGATTCCCGAGCTCGAGGCGCAGTTGGCGGAGCGGGGAGTGGTGCTCCTCCCGATCATGGTGGATCCCGCACCGCTGGTCGCCGCCGAGGCCGCTAGTTACGGGATCACCACGCCGATTCTCATCGACGCCGACCGCAGGGTTACAAACGCATACGGGATGCTGGGTGTCTACGGGCACAGCGATCGTCCCAGCCATAGCTTCGCCCTGGTCCGCCAGGACGGCAGCGTCGGCTGGGTGCGGCACTACGCCGAGATGTTCGTTCCCGCCGGCGACTTCCTGGCCGAGTTGGACGCCAACCTGGGCGCCGGAGCGGCGTGACCCCAACAGCGCTCGAATCGGTGGACACCCGCCGCGGGCCCGGTGCCAGGGTGCGCCAGGCCCTGGCTGCGGGGTGGGGTGCCGTCATCGGCGTGGCGCCTCACGTGCTGCACCACGTCGGTCCACTCGCCGGTGCGGCCATCCTCGCCGGGACCGGTGGCCGGTTCCTCTTCTTCGCCATCGGCCTGGTCGCCGCCGCGCCGATGCTGTGGCGGCTCAAGCGCCGCTTCCATTCGTGGGCCGCTCCGGCGATCGCGGCGGCGCTGTTCGCTGTTGCCTTCCTGGTTTCGTCAGTCGTGATAGGCCCGCTCATAAGCGGCGGCGAGTCTGCCGACTCCGCGCCCTCGGTCACCACTACCCACGGCCACGACCACTGATGTCGTACGGACCACCTACAGAGGTATCGCCGGTGCCGTCGTTCGGGACTCGGCATCTCAGGAAGCGAGGAATAGCCATGAGCTCTGATCCCGCGCTCGCCCTCACCGTCGCCTACCTGCGACTCAACGGCTACTTCGTCCTCACCGAGCAGGAACTCCATGTCCTCGAATCCAATGGATACCGCGCTCTTACGGACATCGACATCATCGCCGTGCGGCCACCGAACCCACCAGGCCCGGCCCACCACCAACTGGGCCTGTCGGTCGAGGAATGCATCATCGTCACCGAAATCGACTCCGCCTTGGACATCGACCCGACCCGTTTCGACGTCGTCATTGGCGAAGTCAAGACCGCCGAGGCTGCCTTCAACCCTGCCATCAGGACCCCGGGTGCTCTCCACGCCGCCCTGCGACGAACCGGAGACCTCTACACCGATCCTCACGACGAGGTGGTCGACAGGGTGATTGCCAAGGGTGTCGCCACCACACCTACTGCTCGGGTTCGACTCGTGGTCTTCGCCGGCCACGGACACATCGGTCCCGGAACAACCGTCCACCTGGGAGATGCCGCTCGATTCATTCGCAGCCATCTCGCAAGCCACCAGGATCTCTACCGAATCACGCGGTTCTCTGACCCCGTGGTCGGCCTCCTCGCCCTGCTTGACAAAGTGGGCTGACCATCTGCTCGCCGCGACAGCGGATGGGCGTGTGAAACGCACCGCTCAGCCTTGGAATTCGGGAACGGGGTGGGCCTAGCCTGTGGCGATGGGTTGCGGTCTGCGGAGAAGGACGGCTCTTGTTACGTCCCGTCGTGGTGGTGACCTCCGCAACCCGGGTGATCCTGAATGAGAGTCGACTCCGCGAGCACACGGGTCGAAGTCACTCGACAGCGGAGCCCAGGTCAGGCACGCTGCTCCCGTCGGGGTTCAGGGTTCTTTGCCGGTCTGGTGCTCGTCGCCGCGTGCACCGGATCGTCGTCCGTGCCCGTGACCGATCCGTCGCTTACCCCAGCGATCGATCTACCACCACTTCCCGGTCTCGACTTCGCCCGTGTGGCACAGGGCGCCGCCCTCTACGGCGAGTCTTGCGCCGAGTGTCATCAGCCGGATCTGAGCGGCGACCCCGACTGGAAGAGCCGGGCCGATGACGGAGGTTTGCGTCCTCCGCCCCAGGACGCTTCCGGGCACACCTGGCATCACGGCGACGACGAGCTGGTCGGAATCGTGCTGCGTGGGTACGACATCCCCGTGCCTGAGAGCCGCATGCCCAGGTTCGGCAGCACCCTGACCGAGGACGAGGTCCTTGCCATCCTCGACTTCATCAAGGCCTCCTGGGGTGATGCGGAGCGGCTCTACCAATGGGAACAGACTGTGCGCGCCCGGGAACCGCAGTAAGCCGGCGCAACCCACCGGGTCCCACCTTCATCGAGTCTTCACATCCGCGACCGGGGTTCCTTCATTCGCGTCTGATCTGATGGGGGCAGGCAATAGAAGGAGCGTGTCGGTGATGCATGGATGGTTCCCGTGGTCGATGTGGCTTACCAGCGTCGTGTTCCTCACGGTCATCGTCTGGTGGTTCATTGGGGTCAACAATGGCCGCAATGACGACGCCAACGCACCGCGGCGGATCCTTGATGAACGGATGGCCCGCGGCGACATCGACCGCGACGAATACCGGGAGCGGCTTACCGCTCTCAGGGAGAGGTGAATATGAATCGGCGTATCACAATGGCCGGAATCGGGCTTGCCCTCGTTCTGGTGGCAGTCCCAGCTGTCGCCATCGCCCAGGGCTCAGACCCCGCGCCAACTACACCGGCGGAGTGCCCCTATCACGCCGAGCATGCCGGGATGCCGGATCACATGTCTGCGGCACCCGAGATGCACGGGACGGGGATGAGGTCGATGCACGGGACGGGGATGGGGTCGATGCAGGGGACGGGGATGGCGGATCACGCCGTCATCCACGGCTCCATGATGGGTACCGGGGATTGACGGCTCAGTCCGCTCGAATCGGAGGCGCTACGGGGTCCGAGAGGGCCCCGTAGCATCGTTCCATGAGTGACCCCCGCGTCCTGGTCGTCGACGACGAGCCGAAGATCCGCGATGTGTTGTGCCGCTACCTCGTCGCCGATGGGTTCGAGGTCGCCGAGGCTGCTGATGGGGACGAGGCGCTTGCCATGGTGGCGAGGCTGCGACCCGAGGTCGTGATCCTCGATGTGCGGCTCCCGGGGCGGGACGGGTTTGCCATCCTCGCCGAGCTGCGACGCATCTCAGACGCCTACGTGATCATGCTCACCGCCCGAGCCGAGGAGATCGACAAGGTGCTCGGTCTGTCGCTTGGAGCGGACGACTATGTGACCAAGCCGTTCAGTCCCCGCGAGGTTGCCGCCCGGGTCAGGGCGGTGCTGCGTCGGGCGCGGCGGCCGGCATCTGAGTCCGATGTCATCGACGTCGGTTCGCTTCGCATCGACAGCGCCGGGCGGATCGTCACGTTTCGCGGCAGTGAAGTCTCGCTGACCACGCTCGAATTCGATCTCCTTTTCGCCCTGGCTGCGTCGCCGGGCCGGGTCTTCACCCGACGCCAACTTGTCGAGCAAGTCTGGGGATGGGACTTCTTCGGCGACGAGCGGGTGGTGGACGTCCATATCCGCAATCTGCGCCACCGGCTGGGCGACGACGCTCAGGACCCGGCGGTGGTTGCCACCGTGCGCGGCGTCGGCTACAAGCTGGTCGAGGAGCCGCGGTGAAGGTCCTGCGGACGCTGCGGGCTCGACTGCTCACCTCCCACCTGATCGTGGCGGCGGCCGGCGTGGTCACCTTCGTGGTGATCGCCGCAGTGGCCGCCCCGACCTTCTTTCACGGGCACGTCGTACACGGGGGCGGGATGATGGGCGGGAGCACGGTCGAGATCGAGCGGGCGTTCGACTCGGCGCTTCGCCGGGCGTTTGTGGTTGCGATTGGGGCGAGCGCGGTGGTTGCGGTGGTGGTCGTCTCATTCGTGGTGCGGCGCATCCTCCGCCCGGTCGACCGGGTTCGTTTCGCCACCCGCCGCCTCGCCGGAGGCGACTATCGGGAGCGGGTCGACCCGCCTGCGGAAGCGGAGCTCGCGGCCCTGGCCGCAGACGTCAACGCTTTGGCTGCCTCTCTCGAGGCGACGGAGCGCGGCCGCATGCAGCTGATGGCCGACGTCTCCCATGAGCTGCGCACTCCGCTCACCGCCATAGAGGGATTCATGGAGGGTCTGATCGACGGGGTGGTGCCGGCCGAGGCGGAGACTTACGCCTCGGTGGCGGAAGAGGCGGCCCGGCTGAAGCGACTTGCGGAGGACCTGTCCGCGCTCTCTCGGAGCGACGAGCCGGAGGGATTGCGGCAGGAGCGCGTCGATCTCGGATCACTCGCGGGGAAGGTGGCACAGCGCCTGCGGCCTCAGTTCGACGACAAGCAGGTCGACCTGGTGGTGGAACTGCCTGCCCTGCTCGTTGTGGGCGACCCCGACCGGCTGACCCAGGTGATCGTCAACGTGTTGGGTAACGCCCTGGGCAACACCCCGGCCGGGGGCCGGGTGACGGTGACCGGGCGCGCCGACCACGGTCGCGTCGTGGTGACCATCACCGATACCGGGATCGGGATCGAGGAGCGGGATCTAGAGCGCATCTTCGAACGCTTTTACCGGGCCACATCCACCCGCTCAGGTGGTACCGGGATCGGGCTGACCATTGCTCGCGGCATCGCCCGATCGCATCACGGGGACCTTACGGTGCAGTCCGACGGCTTGGGCCGCGGAGCCACTTTCACCCTGGCGCTACCCGCCGTCTGAAGGAACCTGAACTTGCCGTTCAGAGGGTGCGTTTTCCACCCAGGGCGACCTGGGAAACCCCCTCCCGGCTCCGTCGTACTCCCCCCTTCGGGGGGAGAAACATGCACCTACTCTCTCCCCCATGGACATCCGCCCCGACATCCTGGCCACCATCGGTAACACCCCGATGGTTCGGCTCTCCCGGCTGCATCCGCCGGGCAACCTGGTCGCCAAGCTCGAGGCGTTCAACCCCGGAGGATCGTCGAAGGACCGGATCGGGCTCGCCATGATCGAGGCCGCCGAGCGCGACGGCCTGCTCCATCCCGGCGACACCATCGTCGAACCCACCAGCGGCAACACCGGCGTCGGCCTGGCGATGGCTGCGGTGATGAAGGGATACCGGATGGTCGCGGTGATGGCCGACAAGCAATCCAAGGAGAAGCAGGATCTGCTGCGCGCCTACGGTGCCGA
>DNGH01000311.1 GCA_003486285.1 Actinomycetota bacterium | reverse complement strand
AAGGTGGAGGAGATCGCCCGCATCCAGACCCTGGAGCAGGGCAAGCCCTACCACCAGGAGTCGCTGGCCGACATCGAAGAGGCCAACGAGTACTTCACCAATGCCGCCGAGGACATCAAGCGCCTCGGGGGCGAGGTGATCCCCACCACCAACCGCAGCAAGCGGATGTTCACCTTCCGCCGCCCGGTCGGGGTCTGGGCTGCGATCACCCCGTGGAACTTCCCGGTGACCATCCCCCTCGAGTACCTCGGACCGGGCCTCGCCGCCGGTAACGCGGTGATCTGCAAGCCCCCGGAGTTCACCTCGCTGGCCTTGCTCAAGTTGGCCGAGGCCTTCGACGAGGCCGGGGTGCCCAAGGGCCTGGTCTCCATCATCCCCGGTGGGGGAGCGATCGGCACCGCCCTCGTCACCCATCCCGGGATCGACGCCATCGGGTTCACCGGGTCCACCGAGACCGGCAAGAAGATCATCGCCGCCATGGGGGTGAAGCGTTCGATCATGGAGATGTCGGGCAACGGGCCGACCGTGGTCACCGCCGACGCCAATCTCGCCGCCGCCGCCACCGCCGCGGTGTACGGGGCCTACTACAACGCCGGGCAGGTGTGCTGCGCCACCGAGCGGGTGATCGTGCTCGACGAAGTCCACGACCGGTTCGTCGAGGAGGTGCTGAAGGCGTCCGCGGTGGTGCGCCTCGGCGATCCCTTCGACCCCGACACCAACATGGGACCGCTCAACAACGCCCCGACCGCAGACAAGATGGATCGCCACCTCGACGACGCCACCAAGCGCGGCGCCGCGGTGCTGCTCGGCGGGGGACGCGCTCCCGGTTTTCCCACCGACCTCTACTACCGCTTCACCGTCGTCGACGGCGTGCCCGAGGACAGCCTGCTCAGCAAGGAGGAGTCGTTCGGGCCGGTGCTGCCGATCATCACTGCCCGCGACGACGCGGAGGCCGTTGCGATCGCCAACCGCACCCACCTCGGCCTGCAGGCTGCGGTGTTCACCGCCAGCCTGAGCAAGGCGTTCTGGTACACCGACCGGATCCGCAGCGGCACCGTGATCGTCAACGACTCCACCGACTTCTGGGAGACCTTCCAACCCTTCGGCGGCGCCGCCGGGACCCAGACCGGCTGGGGTCGCGGCAGCATCGAGGAGTTCACGGATCTGCAGACGATGGTGGTGGAGATCGGGGGGTGAGCCTCGAAAGCGAGGTACCAGGTACCGGGTACCAGGTGCCAGGTGTCAGATGCTGACCGACCTGGCATGGATGCCTTGCATCTGACATCGGCATCGGGCATCTGGTATCGGGCATCTGGTATCGGGAATCCGGCACCCGGCACCCGGTGCCCGCTTCATTCGCGCGGCTCCGGTTGGAACTCTCCGGCCGCCACCGCCCGTAGGGCGTCCTGGATCGACGAGCCGTCGAAGACCTCGGCCAGATCCACCTCGATCCGGAGCACCCCGTGGTCGGGCTTGCGACGCGCTCCGATCCGCTCCAGAGGGCGGAGGATGCTGGTGTTGTCACCCAACACCCAGGCGCGGAAGGTGTGGATTCCGTTCTCCTGGGCGGCCGCCACCAGCACTCGCAGCAGCATCGTGCCGATCCCCATGCCCTGGTAGTCGTCGACCACTGCGACCGCGGCCTCCGCCACCTCGGGGTCGAGCGGATCCCGGATGTAGCGGGCGACACCGAGTCCCGGTTGGCCGGGATCGTCGACCGCAACCGCCACCCAGGCGTAATGGTTGGTGTAGTCGATCTCGGTCAGGTACTTGAGTTCGCGCTCGTTGAGCGATGTCACCGGGCGGAGGAAGCGGCGGTAGCGCGACTCGGAGGAGAGCCGGGCCAGACCCTGGGCCAGAGCCTCCTTGTCCTCGGCCCGAATCGGCCGGATCAGGGCGCGGGTGCCATCACGCAGGGTGACGATCTGCTCATGAGTGGCACCGGGCACCGACCCAGGCTATCCGAGGCGGGCTCTAACCTCCGGACCAGGCCCGGGTGGCGAAACCGGCAGACGCGGCGGACTTAAAATCCGCTGTCCCTGATGGGGCGTGGGGGTTCGATTCCCTCCCCGGGCACTGGCCGATGGTCTGTCTCAGCGCCCGGGAAACCGATAGGGGATCTGATCGGTGTCGAGGGGAAGGGTGTACTTGTCGGGATCGGCGTGGTCGAACGACCTGGTCTTGAAGTTGACGCCGACAAAGTCCGTCGCCCCGACGTTGGCGACCGCGTGCCAGATACCGGCGGGAATGTTCATCAGTCGCCGGTGATGCTCCGTGAACGGTATCTCGGAGACGAGTCCTCGGGTCGGCGAGTCGGGGCGATCGTCGTAGAGAACGATCATGGCTTCGCCGAATAGCACGCAGTAGCGATCTTCGGTCTTGGCGTGTCGCCCCCATCCCTTGACGACGCCGGGGCGCACCGTAAAGGCATAAGCGTGCACCAGCGGGCTCGGGTGCCAGCCCCAATCCGGGTTGAACATCTCCAGGAGCCATCCACGGTGATCGGCGTGGGTGGTGAGAGCCCGGAAGGTCACGCCGTGGGGCACGGGTGCAAGCCGCTCGCCGGACGCAGTCACCGTCACGGGTTGCTTATCACCTGGTTGTGCGTTCAATCATTCTCCTTGTGGGGCCTGGAGGATACCGCCTCGCGCTTTGCCTGCGCGCGGACCATGAGTGATCACCATCGAGGAGTTCCGCGCCGGGCCGATCAGCTTCACCGTTCCCGTGACCGAGATCGACGGCACCGGGACGAATCTCGGCCATCCTCGTCACCATCGTCGGCGAGTGACGCTCAGGCCGCCGCCCACTCCTTGACCATGCGGTCGAGGGTGCTCAACGGCACCAGTCCCGAGCCGAGCACGGTGTCGTGGAAGCCCTTGATGTCGAACTTCTTGCCCAGCTTCTTCTCGGCCTCGGCTCGCATCCGCAGGATCTCCAGCCTTCCGATCATGTAGGCGAGGGCCTGGCCGGGGACCGCGATGTAGCGGTCCACTTCGCCCTCGATGGTGCCCTGCGACATCGGTGAGTTGTTGCGGAAGTAGTCGATGGCCTTTTGGCGGGTCCATCCCATGGCATGGATGCCGGTGTCGATGACCAGCCGGCCGGCCCGCATCGAGTCGGCAGACAACATCCCCATCCGCTCCAACGGTCCCGAGTAGAGACCCATCTCGTCGGCGAGGCGCTCGGTGTACAGGCCCCACCCTTCGCCGTAGGCGGCGATGTAGGCCCGCTTGCGGAACTCGGGGATGCCGCCCTCGAGTTCTCCGGCGATGGAGAGCTGGAGGTGATGTCCGGGGATCCCCTCGTGATACGCCATGCTTTCGATCTCGAAGCGGCCCCAGCGGGTGGGGTCGGCGGTGTTCACGAAGAAGGTGCCGGGACGCGACCCGTCGGCGGCGGGGCGGAAGTAGAAGGCGGTGGGCCCGGTCGGAGTCTCGGCGACCACGCAGTCGGCCTTGGGCAGCCGCCCGAACCACTTGCCCATCGCCGCCTTGGCCTTGGCCAGCGCCTTCTCCGACGCCTCGCGCACCGCGGGGCCGTCGCTGAAGTGCAGCGCCGGATCGTCGCGCAGGCGGGAGAAGATCTCGGTCAGGTCGGTGGTGCCGAGCACCTCCTTGCCCAGGACGCGGTATTCCTCGGCGAGCTTGGCGATCTGGTCGAGGCCAATCTGGTGGATCTCGGCGGCGGTGCGCTCGGTGGTGGTGTAGAAGGCCATCGCACGCCGATAAGTCTCCTCACCATCGGGAAGGTGGCAGAGGCCGGGACGATCCTCGGGCCGCCCGGC
>DNGH01000181.1 GCA_003486285.1 Actinomycetota bacterium | reverse complement strand
GGCGGGCGACGCCACCGCCGACGGCTGACGCCAAGAGATATTTCACGCCGCCGGGACCGCCGCACCGCATGGAATGTCGACGGCAGACGGCTGGTTCATGCCGGTCCCGTGCTATCGTCGCACGCCGCCAGGAGGCTCTATGGCCCGCACTCTCGCCAAGTCCACCCAGGACCGGTTTCGCCGCCGTCTCAATGACGAGCAGCTGCGTCTGACCGAGATGATCCGCGACATCGACGCAGAGCGCGAGGAGATTCGGCTCACCGAGACGTCCTCCGATCGCAGCCCCGATCCCAACACGGCCGAAGGTGGATCGCTGGCCTTCGAGATGGAGAAGGAGCTGTCGATCCTCGAGAACACTCGGGACATCCTCGCCAAGGTCGAGGATGCGTTGTCGCGAATCGACGATGGCACCTACGGAGCCTGTGATGTCTGCGGGGATGCCATCCCGGTGGCCCGCCTCGAGGCGCTGCCGTACACCAAGATGTGCGTGAACTGCGCGTCGGCGCGCCGGTGAACTCGCTCCGGACGGCGCTGCTCACCGCATCGGGTGTGCTCGCCCTCGATCAGCTGACCAAGTGGTGGGTGGTGGAGACGCTGCCCGGCGATCCGATCACGGTGATCGACGGGTTCCTCGATCTGCGCTACGTCACCAACTCGGGTGCCTCGTTCAGCATGCTGCAGGGAGCCGGCTCGCTGATCGCAGTCGCGGTGATCGCCATCGTCGTGCTGATCGTCATGGTGGTGCGCAAGATCGACCACACCCCCGAAGCGATCGCCTTCGGCCTGGTTCTGGGAGGGGCGCTCGGCAACCTCGCCGACCGGATCTTCCGCGGACCCGGGTTGTTCGATGGCGCCGTGGTCGACTTCGTGGACTTCTCGTTCTTCCCGGCATTCAACGTCGCCGACTCCGCGGTGTCCGTGGGCGCGATCGCGCTGCTGGGATTGGCGTTCTTCCGCAAGTGAGGATCGTCGTACCGGCCGAGTACGACGGACAGCGCTGCGACCTGATCCTCTCCCGCCTCGCCGCGATCAGCCGGTCACAGGCCCGGGACCTCATCGCCTCCGGTGGGGTCACCCGAAATGGAACTCCGGTGGCGGCGCCCCGTGAGGCCGTCGCCACCGGGACGGTGCTGGAGTTCGAGCCCGCACCGCCGCCCCTGCCGCTCCAGCCCGAGCCGGTCGCCTTCGGGGTCGTCTATGAAGACGCCCACCTGGCCGTGATCGACAAGCCGGCCGGCGTGGTCACCCACCCCGGGGCGGGGGAGACGGGCCCGACGCTGGCCGCCGGGGTCTTGCACCGCTGGCCGTCGGTGCGTGGGGTGGGGGCGGAGAACCGGTGGGGGATCGTCCATCGCCTCGACCGCGACACGTCCGGGCTGCTGGTCGTGGCGCTCGATGCGGAAGCCGAGCGTGGGCTGCGCGCCGCGATCAGGGAGCATCGGGTGGTGCGGGAGTACCTGGCCCTGGTCCATGGGTCGCCGGGCGCCCCGAGCGGGACCATCGAGGCCCCGCTCGAACGCGATCCGGTGCGGCCGACGCGCATGCGGGTCGATTCCGCCGGACGCCCGGCCACGACGCACTTCCGGGTCGAAGAGCGCCTCGGTGCCCTGACGCTGCTCCGCGTGACGCTGGAGACGGGGAGGACCCATCAGATCAGGGTCCATCTGGCCACGATCGGCCTCCCGGTGGCCGGGGACCGGATCTACGGGCGAACCTCCGGGAGTCCCCGCACTTTCCTGCACGCCACCCGACTGCGGTTCGATCACCCGCTGACCGGAACAGTGGTGGACGCGGTCAGCCCGCTCCCGGCAGATCTCGCCGCGGTGCTCGACGCCCTGAGCTGAGCGTCCCGGCGGCGGCGGCACGCCGCAGAGCCGCAGAGTCGGACCCGTAGAATCGCGCGGGTACGGCGGTCGCGGGAGCAGCCTGCTCCGACACACTGCCGCCGACGGACAGGAGGCCGGGCGATGCGCATCGGGATACTCACTGGCGGAGGGGACGTTCCCGGGCTCAACTCCTGCATCAAGACCGTGGTCAACCGTGCCGCCGCCTCGGGACACGAGGTCCTCGGCCTGCGGCGCGGCTGGGCGGCGCTCGTCGAGACCGATCCCGATGATCCCGCGACGGCGGCGGCACACACGCTGCCGCTGAACCCCGGCAACGTGCGCACGGTGGATCGCACCGGCGGCACCTTCCTCCACACCTCGCGCAGCAACCCGGGACGGGTCAAGGGTTCCAAGGTGCCCGCCTTCCTGGGTCGCAAGGACGATCCCGCCGCCACCGTGGATCTGACGCCGCATGCGCTACGGGTGCTGGATCACCTCGGCATCGACGTGTTGATCCCCATCGGCGGGGACGACACCCTGTCCTACGGGCTGCGGCTCCACGAGGAAGGGGTTCCGGTCGTCGCCATCCCCAAGACGATGGACAACGACGTCCACGGCACCGACTACTGCATCGGCTTCTCCACGGCGGTGACCCGCGGCATCGAGTTCATCCACAACTTGCGCACCAGCACGGGGTCGCATGAGCGCATCGCCGTGATCGAGCTGTTCGGGCGGTACAGCGGCGAGACCTCGCTGGTGACGGGCTACCTCGCCGGGGTGGATCGAGCCGTCATCTCCGAGGTGCCGGTGGACGTCGAACGTCTTGCCGACCTGCTCAAGGGGGACCGCGCCGCCAACCCCAGCCACTACGCCATGGTCACGATCTCCGAGGGAGCGGTCCTCGAGGGCGGCGGGATGCATCTCAGTGGGGAGAGCGACGCCTACGGCCATCGCAAACTCGGGGGAGTGGGCGCCACACTCGGCGCCGAGCTGGAGCGGCTCACCGGGACGGGGATCATCCTGCAGGTCCTGGCCTACCTGGTGCGGTCCGGTTCGCCGGACTCGCTGGACATGATGGTGGCGATGAACTACGCCACGATGGCAACCGATCTCGCCATCGAAGGGACCAAGGGGCGCATGGTGGCGCTACGCGGCGGCACCTACACCAGTGTGCCGATCTCGGTGATCCGCGAGGGAGTCAAGCGCGTCGACATCGAGGAGTTCTACGACACGGAGCAGTACCGGCCGCGAGTTCGGCATGTCGGCGGCAAGCCGATGTTCTTCTACTAGACATCCCTCGACCAGACGGGGATCAACGTGAGCGTCATCGGAATCCTCACCGCCGGGGGCGACTGCCCCGGTCTCAACGCGGTGATCCGCAGTGTCGTCACCGCCGTGGGGGCCGCCGGATCGCACGAAGTGCTCGGGGTGCTGAACGGCTGGCAGGGCCTGATGGAGGACGACACCAGGCCTCTGGGGCGGGAGGACGTGCGGGGCATCCTTCGTGCCGGCGGCACCATCCTCGGGACCTCGCGCATGGACCCGTATGTGCACGGCAGTGGCTATGCCAGCGTCCGCGCCACGCTGGAGCGCAACGACATCGAGGTCCTCATCGTCGTCGGCGGTGACGGCACCCTGCGCACCGCGCTCCGTCTGTCCGAGGAGGGCATCAGGGTGGTCGGCGTTCCCAAGACGATCGACAACGACATCGGAGCCACGGATGTCACCTTCGGGTTCGACACCGCGGTGCAGGTGGCCACCGATGCCCTCGACCGGCTCACCACCACGGCCGAGGCACACAACCGCGTGATGTTGTGCGAGGTGATGGGTCGCACCAAGGGTTGGATCGCGTTGCATGCCGGGTTGGCGGGCGGCGCGGATGCCATTCTCCTCCCGGAGTTCCAGTTGCCGCTGGACGAGGTCGCCCGCATCATCAAGGGACGCCATCGCCGCGGCAGGCGCTACTCGGTGGTCGTGGTGGCCGAAGGGGTGGTCCCCCCCGACGACGTGCATCCGGCCACGGACGCCTTCGGGTTCGAGCGACTCGGGGGAGTGGCGTATCGCATCGCCCCCGTGCTCGAGGAGTTGACCGGCTTCGAGACCCGGGTGACCGTGTTGGGGCATCTACAACGCGGCGGGACCCCGACAGCATTCGATCGGGTGCTGGCCACCCGCATGGGAGCCGCCGCCGCCGCGCTGGCCCTCGACGGCGCCGACCGGGTGATGGTGGCCGTCCACGGCACCCGCATCGAGTCGGTTCCACTGGCCGAGGCCTGTGAGGGCATCCGGGGTGTCGACCCCGAATTGTTCGCGGTGGCGCGGCTGTTCTTTGGGTGAGGGGTACCGGTTACCAGTGACCCGGCGGCCCGGCACCCGGTACCCGGAACCCGTCAACCGGCGGCGGCGAGGTAGACGTCGATGAACCGCCGGTAATTGGCGGTGACGGTGGCGGCGGCGGCATCGAATGTGGCCTTGCCATCCCGCCACTGTTCGACTGCCCCCCACCAGATCGAACGCCCGATGGCGAATCCGGCGTAGCCGGGCACGGGAGCCCCGGTGCGCAGCCAGTGATCCACCCGGGCATCGTCGGCGCCTCGTCCCAGGACGACGCACTTGACGCCGTCGCGACCCCCGGCGCGGGTCAGATTGGCGATCTGGCGGCAATCCTCGGTGGCATCGATGCCTTCGATCTTCCAGACGTCGGGGTCGACCCCGGCGGCGCGCAACTCGGTGATCGTCTGCATCATCAGCGCCGGGCGAACCTTGGTGTCGTAGGCGTGGGCATCGCCGTTCACCGACTCGAGCTGGTTCTTGGAGGCCGGGACGAGCAGCTCGAAGAGGTAGCGGCGCCCATTGGAGTGGAGCCAGTCGCCGAGCCCGGCGAGCCGCTCGCCCTGAAGGCTCTTGATGTCCGCGGCGTCGTCGGGATTCCACCGCACCAGCACCTTGGCGAAGGTGGGGTCGAAGGCCTCGATGTGCCGGCCGAACTCGGAGCCGTACTCGAAGTCGAAGACGTCCTGCCCCGACTTCTCCACCGGCATCGCCAACGGCACCCCGAGGCCGGCAGCCTTGCGAGCCACCGCGGCGCCCATCTCCTCGTCGACGAGGATGCCGGCGCCGGCGGGAATTCCGGCGGCGTGAGCGCCGGCAAATCCTTCCCAGACGAGGCGCTTCGCCTCCTGCAGCTTCTTGGTGTCATCCGGGCTCTCGTCGACGATGCCGAACATCTTCTTCTTGAAGCTGCCGCGATGGTCGAAGGCGAGGATGAACAGTTGGCCCTGATGTCCGAGTTCCATGTGCACTTCTCCGTTGCTCACCACGAGTCTACGGTCGGTGCGATGCCGCCCTACCGACGCGGGGGCGGGGGGATGGGGTGCCTGGTATCGTCAAGGGTCACACCCCTGTAATTCGCCTCCGAGGAGCCCGTGTCGGATCGCAGCTTTGCCCATCTGCATCTCCACACGGAGTACTCGATGCTCGACGGTGCGGCCCGCATCCCCGATGTGGTGGCCGCGGCCGCGGCCGACGGCCAGCCGGCAGTCGGGATCACTGACCACGGAGTGCTCTACGGGGCCGTGGACTTCTACCAGCAGGCGACGGCTGCCGGGATCAAGCCGATCATCGGCATGGAGGGCTACCTCACCCCGGGGTCGCGGTTCGATCGCCTGCCGCGTCGTGACGACGTGCGCTACCACATCACCCTGATGGCGGTGACCCAGGAGGGCTATGGCAATCTGGTGAAGCTGGCGAGCGCCGCCTTCCTCGACGGCTTCTACTACAAGCCTCGCATGGACCACGAGCTGCTGTCCCGCCATGCCGCGGGGCTGGTGGCCACCACGGGATGCCTCGGCGGCCACGTCCCGCAGCTGCTCGCCCCGGACGCCTCCGGGGAGGAGGGGAACGTCGGGGTGAGCCGCGACTACGGGGCGGCCCGCGAAGCGGCGGCCATGTACCAGGACATCTTCGGCAAGGACTCGTTCTTCGTGGAGATCATGGACCACGGGGTCGAGGCGCAGCGCCGCGTCCTGCCCGACCTGCTCCAGATCTCGCGGGACATCGGTGCCCCGCTTCTCGCCACCAACGACTGCCACTACACCCGGGAGTCCGAGGCGGAGGCTCACGACGCCCTGCTCTGCATCCAGACCGGGGCCGCGATGGCGGATCCGGCCCGGTTCAAGTTCCAGGGGAAGGGGTATCACGTCAGGACCGCCCGCGAGATGCGGGCGCTCTTTCCCGACGATGGGTTTCCCGGAGCCTGCGACAACACCCTGATGATCGCCGAGCGGGCCGACGTCCACATGGAGTTCGGCAACATCCTCCTGCCGCACTTTTCGGTCCCCGTCGGGGAGACCGAGGCGTCGTACCTGCGGGGATTGGCCCTTGCCGGAGCCAAGGAACGCTACGGCGACCCGCTCCCGACGACGGTGGTCGAGCGACTCGACTACGAGCTCGGGGTGATCGAGTCGATGGGGTTCCCGGCGTACTTCCTGATCGTGTGGGACCTGATCCGCCACGCCCGGGAGAATCGCATTCGCACCGGTCCCGCCCGGGGCTCGGCCGGCGGCTCGCTGGTCGCCTTCAGCCTGCGCATCACCGAGATCGACCCGCTGGCGTTCGGGCTGATCTTCGAGCGCTTCCTCAATCCGGGCCGACGCGAGATGCCCGACATCGACATGGATTTCGACGAGCGCTACCGCGGCGAGATGATCCGCTACGCCGCCGAGAAGTACGGATCCGATCGCGTCGCCCAGGTCGTCACGTTCTCGACGATCAAGGGACGCCAGGCACTGCGCGATTCGGCGCGGGTGCTGGGGTTCTCCTACGCGCTGGGCGATCGCATCGCCAAGGCGATGCCCCCGGCGATCCTGGGTCGCGACGCCACTCTCGACCAGTGTCTCAACCCGCCTCCGCCGGGGGCGGACGACTACATCCGGGACTACTACAGCAACGCCTCCGGTTTGCGCGAGATGTACTCGTCCGATCCCGAGGCGCGTCGCGTCATCGACACGGCCCGCGGGCTGGAGGGATTGCGGCGGCAGGACTCGATTCACGCCGCGGCGGTCGTCATCTCACCGGAGCCGCTCACCTCGATCGTGCCGATCCAGCGCAAGGGTGAGGATGCCGAGGTGGTCACCCAGTACGAGATGCACGCCATCGAGCAGCTCGGGCTGCTGAAGATGGATTTTCTCGGGCTGCGCAACCTCACGACCATCGAACGCTGCCTCGAGCTGGTCGAGGCGAGCACCGGGACCCGGCCCGACATCGATGGGGTGCCGCTCGACGATCCCGCGGTCTACGAGATGCTCGCCAGCGGCGCCGGCATGGGGGTGTTCCAACTGGAGGGCTCCGGGATGCGCTCGTTGATGCGGAGCCTGCGCCCCGACCGGTTCCAGGACCTCATGGCCCTCATCTCGCTGTACCGGCCCGGTCCCCTCGGCGCCGGGACCCACAACGACTACGCCGACCGGAAGAACCGGCGCGCTCCGATCGAGTACCCGCACCCGGCCTTGAGCAGCGTCCTGGCGGAGACCTACGGGATCATCGTGTACCAGGAGCAGGTGATGGAGTCGGCCCGAGTGATGGCGGGGTTCTCCATGGCCGATGCCGACACCCTGCGCAAGGCGATGGGCAAGAAGATCCCGGCGGTGATGGCCAAGCAAGAGGAGATCTTCGTCGAGGGTTGCGTCGGTGAGGGCCACCCCCGCGAACTGGCGCGGTCGCTGTTCGCCCTCATCTCGCACTTCGCCGGATACGGATTCAACAAGCCTCATGCTGCCGGTTACGCCCTGGTGGCCTATCAGACCGCATGGCTGAAGGTGCACTATCCGGCTGAGTACATGGCAGCCCTGCTCACCTCCTCGAAGCGTGACAAGGAACGCACCGCGGTGTACCTCAGCGAGTGCCGTTCGATGGGGGTGCAGGTGCTGGTTCCGGACGTCAACGTCTCGGAGTCGGACTTCGCCGCCCGCAGCGGATCGGTGCCGTTCGGGCTCTCCGCCATCCGCAACGTCGGTGAGGGTGTGGTCGAGTTGATCATCGAGGAACGACGGAAGAACGGGTCCTACGCCTCGTTCCAGGACTTCATCGAGCGCGTCGATCTGAGCGTGCTCAACAAGCGCACCATCGAGTCGCTGATCAAGGCGGGTGCGTTCGACACTACCGGGGCCACCCGCAAAGGGCTGATCACGGTCTACGAGCAGATGATCGAAGCGGTGGTCGCCCGCCGGCGCAACGAGGACATGGGGCAGTTCTCCCTCTTCGGGGCCGATGAACCGGCGGCCCGCAGCGGTGCGGTCGAGATCCCCGTCACCGAGTGGGACAAGAAGGTGAAGCTCGCCTTGGAGAAGGAGATGCTCGGCCTCTACGTCTCCGACCACCCCCTCTTCGGTGTGGCCAGCCAATTGCGCGCCCTGACCAAGAACCCGATCAGCTCACTCGATGAAGCCGCCGATGGCACCACCGTCACGGTGGGAGGCATCGTCGCCGGGGTCAACCGCCGCTACACCAAGAGCGGCGAGTTGATGCTCTACTTCGGGCTGGAGGATCTCGAGGCCGGTGTCGAGGTGGTGTGCTTTCCACGGGTGGTGACGGAGAAGGGCGGCCTGATCCGCGACGATGCCATCCTCGTGGTCAAGGCCCGGGTCGATCAACGCGGCGACGATCTGAAGCTGATCGCCCTCGATCTCTCCGAACCGGATCTCACCGCCGAGCAGGCGGTGCGGCTGCGGATGCGGGCGGCGGTGCTGTCGGCGGACATGGTCGCTCGGCTGCGCCTGGTGCTCTCGGATCATCCCGGCCGAGTCCCGGTCTTCGCCCACCTCGAGAGCGCCGAGGGGACCAAGGTGGTCCGCCTCGGGGCACAGTTCACCGTGGAGCCGCGGGCCGCGTTGTACGCCGACCTGCGGGCCTTGCTCGGCGCCGACGCCGTGCTCAGCTGACCGGGTCGAGTCCCGCGGACTCCACCAGGCCGGCGAGTCGTGCCGGATCGGCCGGCGCCTCGGCGAGCCACGGCACCGAGAGCGGGCTCAGCCCGGTATGGGCCGCGAACGCGTTGAGCAGCGCCTGATGGCGAGAAGCCTCCATTCCCCAGCGCCCCAGATTGCGCTCTAGGGGATCGATCGCCCCCGCCGCGCCGGCACCCGCCCAGGCGGCCGGGAGCATGCGATTGAACACCACCTGGGGAGGATCGCCCCGGGTGACCAGTCTCTCGGTGGCGATGCGGCGGGCCTCGGCGATCGGGCCGGGATCCGGAGTGGTGACCACGACGGCGTCCGCTTGCTGCAGCATCGCTTCCACCCGCCGGGAGCGGCGGGAGATGCCGGGGTAGATGGCGCTCAGGTCGAGGAGGAACTCGGCGACGTCCTCGAGCAGGCGTCCGCCGAGCACCGAATCGACGACCATGAGTGCCGGACGGGCCGTGACCGAGTAGATCAGGCGGCGACCGGGCAGCCGGGGACCGGTCAGCACCCGCAAGGCCCTTCCGGCGACGAGAGCGCGGATGCGGCGCGGAGCGTCGAGGAAGGCGGTTCCGCCCTCGGCCGGCGGGGTGTCGACCACGATGCGGTAGTAGGAACCGGCATCGAAGTGGGTCAGGACCTGCTCCCCGGCGGCGTAGGCCTGACCGGCGGGAAACCGGTCGGCGACGGCGCGGAAGTAGGGGTTGGCCAGCAGGCGACGTGCCGTGGTCGGGTCGGCGTGGGTGCGGGCGATCTGCTCCCAGGCGGCGGTCGCATCGAGCATGGCGGCATCGAGCCGGGCGTGGCCCGGCACCGGGGTGGGATGGTTGCCGAGCCGGGTGCCGAGGGCGTCGGCGAGGCGCCTGGCGGGATCGACGGTGATCGCCAGGGTGCGGGCGCCGCGCTCCGCGGACAACGCCGCGAGTCCCGCAGCGACGGTCGTCTTGCCGACACCGCCGGCTCCCATGACCAGGGTGACCCGAGTCATCGGGCCTCCCAGAGGTCGGCGATCGACTCCGCGATCTCGCCCGGGGTGTGGACGCCGAAGAGGTGGGGGATGGTCCGGGTGGGGGAGAGGGTGGCGAGGTGACGCTGTTGCGCCGCTACCAGCGCCAGGTGCAGCCGGGCCGCCTCGGCG
>DNGH01000194.1 GCA_003486285.1 Actinomycetota bacterium | reverse complement strand
GGTAGCGGGTAGCCCGTTTCAGTTACAGTCCCCGTCCGGTCTTTGGGGATCTACGAAAGGGATCGGAATGCGTCGCAGGGTCATCATCATCGGGGCGGCCGGTCGGGACTTCCACAACTTCAACACCCGATACCGGGAGGATCCTTCGGTCGAGGTGGTGGCCTTCACCGCGGCCCAGATTCCGGGCATCGGCGGGCGGCGCTATCCCCCCGAGCTGGCCGGTCCCCTCTACCCCGAGGGCATCCCGATCTACGCCGAGGAGAAGCTCACGGCCCTGATCGCCGAGCACCACGTCCAGGAGTGCGTCTTCTCCTACAGCGACGTCTCCTATGCCCACGTGATGGGGGTGAGTGCCAAGGTGATGGCGGCGGGGTCGTCGTTCACCATCCTCGGTCCGACCGACACCCAGATCCGATCGACCAAACCGGTGGTGGCGGTGTGCGCCATCCGCACCGGCGCCGGGAAGAGCCAGACCTCGCGTCGGGTGGTGGAAGTCCTGATGGGTCTCGGCCTGAAGGTGGTGGCGGTCCGCCATCCGATGCCGTACGGCAACCTGCTCCTGCAGAAGGTGCAGCGCTTCGCCCAGATCTCCGATCTCGAGAAGCACGAGTGCACCATCGAGGAGATGGAGGAGTACGAACCGCACATCGTCCGCGGCAACGTCATCTACTCGGGTGACGACTACGAGGCGATCGTGCGCGCCGCCGAGCAGGACCCCGATGGCTGCGACGTGATCGTGTGGGACGGCGGCAACAACGACTTCTCCTTCCTCAAGCCGGACCTCCAGGTCACCGTCGTCGATCCGCATCGGCCCGGGCACGAGCTCGGGTACTTCCCGGGCGAGGTGAACTTCCGCCGCGCCGACGTCATCGTGATCAACAAGATGGACAGCGCCTCCCCCGAGGGGATCGCCACCGTCAAGGCCAACATCGCCAAGGTCAATCCCCAGGCGGTGGTGATCGAGGCGAACTCGCCTCCGGTGCTGGCCGATCCGTCGCTGGTAAAGGGCAAGCGCGTCCTGGTGATCGAGGACGGCCCGACCCTCACCCACGGCGAGATGAAGATCGGTGCCGGCACCATCGCCGCCCGGCAGCACGGTGCTGCGGCACTGGTCGATCCCCGGCCGTTCCTGGTGGGGAGCCTGGTGGACACCTTCAAGACCTACCCCGACATCGGCATCCTGCTGCCGGCGATGGGGTATGGCGCCGACCAGATGAAGGACCTGGCCGCCACGATCAACGCCTCGGACGCCGACGCCGTGGTGATCGGGACCCCGATCGACCTGGGCCGGATCCTCGAGATCGACAAGCCCCACACCCGGGTCACCTACGACCTCGCCGAGATCGGCAGCCCGAACCTGACCGAGGTGCTCGGCAAGTTCGTCAAGGAGCACGCCAAGCGCTGAGAGGTTCTCTCCCCCGAAGGGGGAGTACGGCGAAGCCGGGAGGGGGGTTTCCCCGCACTTGCACTCGCTCCCCGCAGATGACGACGACGAGGATAACTGCGGCCTTGTTACCGCGTGGTGGCCGGTCCATGGCAGCCTCCGGTCGGGCGCCTGGATAGGTCGGACGTCCGCCCGACCGAGAGCCAGCATCCCTTGCCGCTGTGCCCGCTTTCTAAGGGATTATGTCACCCGCGGGTTGCGGCGATGGGGGCTCGTCGCATGGGGAGCGCGGCATGGACCTGGCAGAGTGCTGTCCTGTGCCGCCTCGTTTCTGACTACCGCCGAAATGGCCATAGGGTGCCCCTTAATCCCCGGGCTTCGGGCAGCCGATACAAAGGGTAATGGTGGGCGACAAAGTGATTACGGGGATCCCTCGGGCATGGAAGGTACCTGCGGTCTTGGCGGCTGCGGTGCTGGCACTGTCTTGGAGGGCTCCCGTGGTGATGGCGAATCACCGAGCAGCTTTCGACGGGACCATGCACACCTACGGGGAGATGGTCGACTACCCGCTCACGTTCCCAGTTGCCGGACCTGCGACCTTTCGCGACACCTTCTACTCCGCGCGCGGCACAGGACAGCACCACGCTCAGGACCTCATGGCCCAGAAGATGGTTCCGGTGGTGGCTGCCGGGTCCGGGACGGTTCGCTACATCAACTGGTCGCGCGACCGCGACGATCTGAACCCAGACCGCTGTTGCACCATGGTCATTGCGCATGACGATGGCTGGGAGACCTGGTACCTCCACCTGAACAACGACACGCCCGGTACCGATGACGGCCAGGGTTGGGGCATCGCACCTGGCATCACCATCGGCACGCGGGTCGATGCCGGAGAACTCATCGGTTGGGTCGGTGACTCGGGAAATGCCGAGAACACGTCACCTCACCTCCACTTCGAGCTGTACGACCCCGAGGATGTGATCGTGAATCCGTACGACGCGTTGAAGGCGGCACAAGCGCCATCGACTGACGCCCTGATCGTTGCCGCCCTGCCCGACGGCCTTGGACTCGTGGATCCTGCCCAGGGCCGCTGGTACCTCGGTGGTGCGACTGCAGAGACTGGGCTGTTCTACTTCGGCAATCCCGGCGATCTACCAATGAGCGGCGATTGGGACTGCGATGGGATCGACACTCCGGGCATGTATCGCGTATCCGACGGCTACGTGTACCTGAGAAACTCCAACTCCCAAGGAGCAGCCGACTTGCGGTTCTACTTCGGAAACCCCGGCGACCTTCCAATTGCCGGTGACTTCGATGGGGATGGATGCGACACGGTTTCGATCTATCGCCCGTCCGAGGGCCGTGTCTTCATCATCAACGTGCTTGGATCCGACGACCGCGGCTTGGGGCCCGCGGAGTTCTCCTATTACTTCGGCGTCCCGGGCGACAAGCCCTTTGTGGGGGACTTCGACGGGGATGGTATCGAGACAATTGGTCTGCACCGGGAGTCCACCGGATTCGTCTACTTTCGCAACAGCCACACGCAGGGTGTTGCCGACAACGACTTCTTCTTCGGGATCCCAGGGGATCGGTTGATCGCGGGAGACTGGGATCACGATGGGATCGACTCCCCGGGTGTGTACCGCCCAGCCGACATCACCTTCTATCTCCGTTACACCAACACCCAGGGAAACGCGGACGAGCTCCATACAGTCGGCGCCCGAGGGTGGCTGCCTATCGCCGGGGCGTTTGGCTAAAGGAGTCGCGCCTCTCGATCGGGAACTCGAGACAGGCATCCGCGTCGATCGACTGGGGACTGGGGACTGGAGACTTCTTCGGTGCCCCCGGCAGGATTCGAACCTGCGCACCCGGCTCCGGAGGCCGGCGCTCTATCCCCTGAGCTACGAGGGCTGGAACCATCAGTGTATCGGTGGGAGGGGATGGCCAATCGGCGCCTCTACCATCCCGGTATGTCGATCTTTCCCGATGCGATTCGCACCGTGGTCGTTGCCGCCCTCGAAACCGCGGCCGCACAGGGCCTTCTCCCGTCGCTGTCCGATGTCGCCTTTGTGGTGGAGCGTCCCCGCGATCGAGCCCACGGTGACTGGTCGGCCAACATCGGATTGGTGGCGGCGAAGCGGGCGGGCCGTGCCCCGCGCCAGGTCGCCGAGGCGGTGGTGGCGAATCTGCCGCAGATCGATCACGTCGAGCGCGTCGAGATCGCCGGGCCCGGGTTCATCAACTTCACGCTGGCTCCGTCCTGGTATCACGAGGTGCTGCGCCGGGCCGCGGCCGGAGGCCCGGGCCATGCCCGCTCCGACGCCGGTGCCGGGGAGCGGATCCAGGTCGAGTTCGTGTCGTCGAATCCCAACGGACCGCTGCACATCGGCCACGGTCGCGGCGGGGTGATCGGCGATGTGTTGTGCCGGATGCTCGAGTACGTCGGCCATCCGGTGAGCCGGGAGTACTACTACAACGACGCCGGGGTCCAGATGGACCGCTTCGCCGCCAGCCTGCACGCCCGCTACCTCCAGGCGCTCGGCCGCGAGGCGGCGGTGCCAGAGGATGGCTACCAGGGTGAGTATCTGGTGGCGTGGGGCCGGGAACTCGCTGCGGAGCACGGTGCCGCTTTCGCCGATGGGCCTGACGCCCAGGATCGCGTGAGGGTGTGGGGCCTGAACCGGTCGATGCGCGACATCGAGGAGACGCTGCAGCTGGCCCGCATCCCGTTCGACGTGTGGTTCTCCGAGCTCGACCTGCACCGCGACGGCAGGGTGGCGGAGGCCATCGAAGTGCTGCGGAGCCGCGGCTATGTCTACGAGGCCGAGGGCGCCACTTGGTTCCGCACCACCGACTTCGGCGACGAGAAGGACCGCGTGCTGGTGAAGTCGGATGGGGAGTACACCTACATCGCTCCCGACGTCGCCTACCACCACGACAAGTTCTCCCGCGGGTTCGACCGGGTGATCAACATCTGGGGCGCCGACCACCACGGCTACATCCCCCGCATGAAGGCGGCGGTCGCCGGGCTCGGCTACGACCCGGATCGGCTCGAGATCCTCATCACCCAGACGGTCAACCTCACTCGCGCCGGAGAACCGGTGCGGATGTCGACGCGGGCCGGCGAGTTCGTGACATTCCGCGAGGTCCTCGAAGAGGTCGGCACCGACGCCACCCGGTACTTCCTCTCCGCCTACAGCCCCGACACCGCCATGACCTTCGACTTCGAGGCCGCCAAGGCGCAGTCGATGGACAACCCGGTGTACTACCTGCAGTACGCCCACGCCCGGATGTGCTCGCTGGAGCGCTTCGCCGGCGAACAGGGCGTGGTGCGGCTGCCGCTTGCCGAGGTCGACCTTGCGGTCCTGACCCACCCGGCGGAGGCGGAGTTGCTGCGCCAGATCGACCGGCTGGGCGAGGAGGTCGCCGAGGCGGCGCAGCGCCGCGCCCCGCACGGCCTGACCGGATTCGGGCAGGAGTTCGCCGCCGCCTTCCACCGGTTCTACACCGACTGCCGCATCGTCACCGACGACCCTGCGGTGACCCAGGCGCGGCTCTGGCTGGTCGAGGCGGCGAAGAGCGTGATCCGGGCGATCCTGGATCTTCTGGCGCTCACCGCGCCGGAGACGATGTAGCGATGTCCGTCGGGATCGGTATCGCCGGAGCCGGAACCGTTGGCGGCGCCTTGCTGCGCCGCCTGGTCACCGACCGCGCCGTGGTCACCGCTCGCACCGGTCTCGACCTCGAGGTGCGGCTGGTGGCGGTGCGCGACGCCGACAAGGCGCGGCCCCACCAGATCCCTTCGCGCCTGATCACGACCGATGTGATGGACCTGGTCACCGACGACTCGATCGACTTGGTCGTCGAGGTGATGGGTGGGTTGGAGCCGGCGGGAACCCTCGTCCTGGCCGCCCTGCAGGCGGGGAAGCCGGTGGTGACCGCCAACAAGGAGTTGATCGCGGCCCGGGCCCCGCAGTTGTTCGCCGCGGCCGCAGCCTCCGGGGTGCCCCTGCTGTTCGAGGCCGCCGTCGGCGGCGGCATCCCGATCATCCGCCCCCTCACCGAGACGCTCGCCGGGGAGCAGGTGAGCCGGGTGATGGGAATCGTCAACGGCACCACCAACTTCATCCTCAGTGCGATGACCGAGCAGGGGTGGTCGTATGGCGACGCCCTGGCCGAGGCGCAGCGGCTCGGTTACGCCGAGCCCGATCCGAGCGCGGATGTGAGTGGAGCCGATGCCGCCGCCAAGGCGGCGATCCTCGCCGGTCTCGCCTTTGGGGTCTGGGTCGACCCGGCCCGGGTGTACCGCGAGGGGATCGACCGTCTCGGCGTCGCCGACCTCGCCGCGGCGAAACGACTCGGCTACGTCCTCAAGCTCCTCGCCGTCGCCGAGCGGACCCCGTCGGGAGTCCTGGCCCGGGTGCACCCGGCGATGATTCCGGCAGACCATCCCCTGGCGGCGATCCGCGGTGCGACCAACGCCATCTTCATCTCCGGGCACGCCGTGGGGGACCTGCTCTTCGCCGGACCCGGTGCAGGGGGCGATCCCACCGCGACCGCGGTGCTCGGCGACGTCATCGATGCCGCCCGCGAGTTGCTCTCGGGATCGTCGGTGGCGCCTCGCATCGCGTTCGGGCTCGGTGAGATCGCCTCCTTCGACGAGGTGCCGACCCGCTGGTGCCTGCGCCTCGAGGTGCAGGACAGCCCCGGGGTGCTGGCGCGCATCGCCGCCGTCTTCGGCGACGCCGGGGTCAGTCTGCGCTCGGTGTGGCAGGACGGCCGGGGCGATCGGGCCACCCTGATCGTGGTGACCCACCTCGCCCCGGAGGGTTCCCAACGCCGCGCCCTCGCCGGGCTCGAGGCACTGGACGTGGTGGCCGAGGTGGCCGCCGCGATCCGGGTCGAGGGCGACGACTCGTGACCCGCTGGCCCGGGGTCATCGCGGTCTACCGCGACCGCCTCCCGGTGAGTCCGTCGACGCCGGTGATCACCTTGGCCGAGGGCAACACCCCGCTGATCCCGGCACCGCATCTCTCGTCCGTCGTGAAGCGAGACGTGTTGCTGAAGTTCGAGGGCGCCAATCCCACCGGGTCGTTCAAGGACCGCGGGATGACGCTGGCGATCTCGAAGGCGGTCGAGGCGGGTGCGGCCGCGGTGGCCTGTGCCTCCACCGGCAACACCGCGGCATCGGCGGCGGCATACGCAGCCCGCGCCGGGATCGAGTGTGTGGTCGTGCTCCCCGCGGGGAAGGTGGCGTTGGGGAAACTGGCCCAGGCGGTCCGCCACGGTGCCCGCATCGTCACTGTGGTGGGATCGTTCGACGACGCCCTGCGGGTCACGATCGCCCTGGCGGAGCGCCCCGGTGTCGCGCTGGTGAACTCGATCAACCCGTACCGCATCGCCGGCCAGCAGTCGGTGGCCTGGGAGGTGGCCGAGGCGCTCGGTGGGGTTCCCACGGTCCATGCCCTGCCGGTGGGCAATGCCGGCAACATCACCGCCCACTGGATGGGGTACCGGGCGATCGGGGCGGCCCCGCAGATGTGGGGCTTCCAGGCCGCCGGAGCCGCCCCCCTCGTCCTGGGACATCCGGTGGAGCACCCCGAGACGATCGCCACCGCCATCCGCATCGGCAACCCCGCCTCGTGGCAGGGGGCGATCGCCGCCCGTGACGAGTCCGGGGGGAGGATCGCCGCGGTCACCGACGCGCAGATCCTGGAGGCCTACGACCTGCTCGCCACCAAGGAGGGCCTGCTGGTGGAACCCGCCTCGGCGGCAGGCGTCGCCGGGATCCTGGCCCACGCCGCCGACCTGCCTCAGGGAGTCGTGGTCTGCACCCTGACCGGCCACGGCCT